>JAGRGH010000003.1 GCA_020445605.1 Chromatiales bacterium | reverse complement strand
TCCTCAAGATGGCCGACGAGCGCACCAAGGCGCCGTACAACCAGAAGAGCCCAGTGCCGGAGCAGTACAGCTGGCCGAGCCTCATCAAGAAAGACGGCGACGAGCTGTTTGATCACTACCGCCACACCCTTGAGGCGCTGGGCAATCAGAAGGGCCTGCTCGGGCTGATCTTCAACAAGTCGCAGAACAAGTTCCAGGACCCGGCCAAGTTGCGGCGGCTGGTGGTCGATCTCATCGACAAGGAACAGTGGGTGTCGATGAGTGCCGATGTGAAGGGCGATGCCTACGAAGGCCTGCTGGAGAAGAACGCACAGGACACCAAGTCCGGCGCCGGCCAGTACTTCACCCCGCGCCCGCTGATCCAGGCGATTGTGGATGTCATGGCCCCGAAGCCCGGCGAGACCGTGAGCGACCCGGCCTGCGGCACCGGCGGCTTTCTGCTCGCTGCGCACGACTATGTGGTGAAGCACAACCCCAACCTGACCAAGCCGCAAAAGACCAAGCTCAAGGAGGAAACCTTCAAGGGCTGGGAGCTGGTGCAGGCCACCGCCAGGCTGTGCGCCATGAACATGCTGCTGCACGGCATCGGCAGCCAGGACTTCGAGCCCATTGTGGTGAACGACTCGCTGGCCGCCGACCCCGGCGACCGCTTCGACCTGGTGCTCACCAACCCGCCCTTCGGCAAGAAGAGCAGCACGACAATTGTTGGGGAAGAGGGCAAAGTCAGCAAAGAGCGCGACATCGTCGAGCGCGGCGACTTCTGGACCACCACCTCGAACAAGCAGCTCAACTTCGTCCAGCACGTCAAAACCCTGCTCAAGCAGAACGGCCGCGCCGCCGTGGTCGTGCCCGACAACGTGCTGTTCGAAGGCGGCGCCGGCGAAACCATCCGCCGCAAGCTCCTGCACGAGTGCGACGTCCACACCCTGCTGCGCCTGCCCACGGGTCTCTTCTACGCCCAGGGCGTGAAGGCGAATGTGTTGTTCTTCGACAAAAAGCCCGCGAGCGAAACCCCGTGGACCAAGAAGCTCTGGATCTATGATCTCCGCACCAACATGCACTTCACGCTCAAGACCAACCCCTTGCAGCGCGAAGACCTGGATGAATTCGCGAAGTGCTACAACCCGGAGAACCGCCACACCCGCAAGGAAACCTGGTCGGAGAAAACCCCGGACGGCCGCTGGCGTGCCTACAGCTACGACGAACTGATCAACCGCGACAAGGCCAGCCTGGATATTTTCTGGCTGAAGGATGAATCGCTATCCAATTCCGACAACCTGCCCGCGCCCGACGTCATCGCGCAGGAGATAGTCGACGATCTCGAAGCGGCGCTGGCCCAGTTCCGCGAGATTGCAGTGGACCTGTCGGAACCCAACTCAACGGAGACCTTGTGATGACCGCCAAGACGATGTGGATGGTGCGCTCGCCCGGCGGGCAACTCGCTGACGACTTGATCGAACATCGGGTCGTCGCGCTGGGTTGGGAGGGCATCGGCGACCTGAACACCTATCCCAAAAAGGCAGCGATCGCATCCAGCCTGCGCAAGCAATACACGGACTCACCGGATGGCGCGATTCGCTCGTCATCCAGCCAGTTGTTCCGTTTCCGGCACGAGCTGAAGCCGGACGACCGGGTCATCACCTACGACACCAGCAAACGCATCTATCACGTTGGAACCATCAGCGGCGAATATCAGTATCGACAGGGACTGTTCGACGGGCTCGACCAGACCTGGCCGGTGCACTGGGACGGCGCCGTTGCTCGCGACGATCTCACCCTGGCGGCAAAGAATCGGCTCGGCTCTACGCTGACACTCTTCAAGGTGCCGGAATTCGTTGCTCGCGAAATCGAGCAGTTGCTGACCGGCGCGCCAGTTCGCGTGACGACTCCACCCGACGAAGAGGAAGCGGAGGACTCGGAGGAGTCGCTGCTCGAACGCTATCGCGAGGAAGCTTTCGAGATCATCAAGGATCGGGTGAACCGCCTAGGATGGGACGAAATGGAAAAACTCGTTGCCGCTTTGCTGCGAGCAATGGGCTACAAGACCAGAATCACACCGGTAGGCCCGGACCGCGGTGTGGATGTAATGGCGTCGCCCGACGGTTTCGGGTTTGAGTCGCCGCGAATCGTTGTCGAGGTCAAGCACCGCAGCGGTGCGATTGGCGCGCAGCAAGTGCGCAGCTTTCTTGGCGGCCGACATCCGGACGACAAGGGGCTATACGTCAGCACCGGGGGATTCACCAAGGACGCCCGCTATGAAGCGGACCGGGCCAGCATTCCGCTGACCCTGCTGGACCTCGGCGGACTGGTCGAAGCGCTTCTCCTTCACTATGAGGAACTGGACATCGAAGGCCGGAACCTCCTGCCGCTGAAGAAGCTTTACTGGCCGGTATGAACACGCATCCAGCCTGAGCGACCCCTTTACCGCTGGCACGATTCGGCCATTGAAACCCGGCCGACCAACTGCTATTTTCGCATTTCGCGAATAGCGAAAATGACTGGTCGATCGCGTGCGCAAGCTCTCCAACAAACAGCCCGCCCTGAAGCCGCAGGACTTCTACCTTCTGCTGGTGCTGCTCGCCTCGCGCGAGCGGGTGATGACCTATCCCGAACTGGCTGCGGTCGCCGGGCTATCCATCTCGGAAGTGCACGGCGCCCTCAAGCGCGCCGAGCAGGCGCGGCTGCTCGCGTTTTCAGACCGGAAGCCCGCGATCATCATCCCCGCGTTCCGCGAGTTTCTGCTGCACGGCGCGCGTTACGCGTTTCCGGCGCTACGCGGCGGGATGGTCGGCGGTGTGCCCACGGCCCATGCGGCGGCGCCGCTCATCACCGTGATCGCCCCGTCGGCTGATCCCCCGCCCGTATGGCCCAGCGCCGACGGCAGTGTGCGCGGAATTGCGCTGACGCCGCTCTATCCAAGCGTGCCGGCCGCAGCCCTACGAAGCGCGGCGCTTTATGAATGCCTGGCGCTGTTCGATGCAATCCGGATCGGGAATGCCCGCGAGCGAAAACTCGCAGGCGAGCTTTTTGAACAACGTCTGTGAGCGCCAGCGACCCGAACGTGCGAATGGTCGAGGCAGTGGCGGATGCCCTGGGAGGGTTGTGTGCGGAACTGGTGTTTGTAGGCGGCTGTGCGACCGGGCTGCTGTATACATCGGCCACGGCCCCAGCGCCGCGCATCACCTACGATGTCGACCTGATTGCGGAGGTCACCGCGCTGGCGGGCTACTACGCGCTGGAACGTCGCATCGCAGCCCAGGGTTTCCGTCGCGACACGTCCACCGATGCGCCAATCTGCCGTTGGAGGCTGGAGGACTTAATCGTAGATCTGATGCCGACGGACGAGAAAATTTTCGGATTCTCAAACCACTGGTATCCGCACGCAATATCCAGTGCCGAACCGCTGAAACTTCCCGGCGGGCAAACCATTCGCCTGATCTCGGCACCGACTTTTGTCGCCACAAAGCTGGAGGCTTTCGCCACCCGTGGACGCGGCGACCTGATGGTCAGTCACGACCTCGAAGACATTCTGAATGTCATCGACGGACGCGAGGAAATCGTCGACGAGGTCGCGCGGGCCGATGCGAAGCTCCGGGACTTTCTCGTCAGTCGGTTCGCTGGAATTGTAGGCGACAAGAATTTCGGCAACACGCTACCGGGGCTGCTGGCCTACGACGAGATTCATGCCGAGCGCGTTGCGCGGGTTCGACAACGCATGATGGAAATCGCGGGGCTTGGCGCCGGGGAATCAGACGGATCATCGTAAGCCCACAGCCAAGAACAACCCAGCGCCACACCAAACATCCGCACTCGAAACTCACGGGCCAATTTCCAGCATGTTCACCCTGCACCCCCAACTCGCGAACGACACGTTCACGCTCGGACGGTTCGAGCTGTCGCTGTTGCTGCTGATGAACGACAGTCACTATCCGTGGTGCATCCTCGTGCCGCAGCGCGGGGATGTAAGCGAGATCTATCAGCTCGATCAGGACGATCAGCGGCAGTTGCTGCGCGAGTCATCGGTACTGGGCGAGGCGATGATGCGCGCGTTCCGTGGCGACAAGCTGAACATTGCCGCGCTCGGCAACGTCGTGCCGCAGCTGCATGTGCATCACGTCGTGCGCTTTCGTCACGACGCGGCGTGGCCGGCGCCGGTCTGGGGCAAGGTGCCCACACGGCTGTACACGAACGAGGCCCACGCGCAGACGGTGTCGCGACTTCGCGAGGCGCTGGCCTCGGCCATTCACTGGTCGGAATAGTCAGGCTGAACGAAACTCTCGGTAACACTGGCGCGCGAACCGCAACGGGTTGAAAATCCGCTCGCCGGCAATGGCGTTGCGCCCATCGCCGGCCCACCCGCCGGGTACGGCCGGGCGCGCGCCGACGCTTCGCGGCGCAGTTCCCCCTCGCAGGTATCGCCTGTGCATCCAGTTGCCATCTCCATCGGCCTGCTCATCCTGAGCAACGTGTTCATGACCTTCGCCTGGTACGCGCATCTGAAGGAACTCGGTCACAAGCCGTGGCTTTTCGCCGCGCTCGTGAGCTGGGGCATCGCGCTGTTCGAATACCTCTTGCAGGTGCCGGCCAACCGCATCGGCCATACGGCGCTGAGCGTCGGGCATCTCAAGATCATGCAGGAGATCATCACGCTTTCGGTGTTCGTGCCGTTCGCGGTCTGGTATCTGAAGGAGCCGCTGAAGCTCGACTACCTGTGGGCCGGTCTGTGTTTGTGCGGCGCGGCGTTCTTCATGTTCCGCGACCGCCTCACGGGGTGAACCCGCCTGCCGGTGCGGCGATAATCCGCGCGTGGAGAAACCCTACGCCGAGTCCTGCGACCAGAATCGCGACCCCATCCTCGCGGTGATCGCGCCACTGCTGGCGGACCGCCGTGCCGTGCTCGAGATCGGCAGCGGCACGGGCCAGCACGCGGCGTATTTCGCGGCACGCCTGCCGCACCTCGTCTGGCACGCGAGCGATCGCGCCGAGGCGCATCTGGGCATTTCCATCTGGCTGGAGGAGGCCCGGCTCGCGAACACGCGCGGGCCGCTGGAACTCGATGTGCAGCAGGCGCAGTGGCCGGCCGTGGAAGTCGATGCCGTGTTCTCGGCGAACACCGCGCACATCATGAGCGCCGAGGCGGTCGCCGCGATGTTCGCTGGCGTCGGTCGGCTGCTGCCGCCGGGCGGGAAGTTTCTGCTCTACGGGCCGTTTCGCTATCACGGCCGGCATACCAGCGACAGCAATGCGCGCTTCGACGAATGGCTGCGCCGGCGCGACCCACTGAGCGGCGTGCGCGACTTCGACGATCTCGATGCGCTCGCCGAGGCCGCCGGGCTGGAACTGCAACACGACTACGCGATGCCGGTGAACAACCGGATCCTGTACTGGCGCAGGCGTCACACGCATACGCCCGCTGGCGAGGCTCCGTGATGCGCTACCGCGAGGGCGTCGAACCCGGCACGACGGCGGCCGCGCAGTCGACCTACGACAACCTGCTGTTTGCCGCGGTGCTGGGGCTCGCGATCGGCATCGTGCTGACGGTAGCCGGCGTGCGCGGCCGGCAGTGGTGGCTCGTGATCTGGAGCGGCGGGCTCGTGCTCGCGAGCGTCGGCTATCTGGGCTCGATCGCGCTCGGGTTCTGGTAGCGGGCCGCCAATCCGGGTGCGATTGCCTACAATCGGGTAACCCCTCACGAACCGGAGCGGCCCGATGAGCGAAACCCTGCACTGCTGGCAATGCGGCGCCGAGGTCACCGGAGAACCCCTGCCGCTGTCGCGCCGCGCCGAGTGCCCGGCCTGTCGCGCGGAACTGCACACCTGCCGGCAGTGCGTGTTCTACAGCACCCACATCGCCGGCCAGTGCCGGGAAACCCGCGCCGAGGAAGTGAACAACAAGTCCTGCTCGAACTTCTGCGACTGGTTTCAGCTACAGCCGCAACCGGCCGCCGGTCCCGGCGCGCCGGCCGATGCGCGGGCAAAGCTGGACGCACTGTTCGGCGGCGGTTCCGAAACAGCGGCCAAGGGCCCGACCCAGGCCGAGAAGGACGCCTCGCACGCTGCGCTGGACGACCTGTTCGGCACCAGGGACTGACGCCGCGGGCCTGCGGCCGGCCCACCGGCAGGCGATCGGGACCTTCTTCGCCGCGACCGGCTAGTCCCGCCGCTGGCGTTCGACCAGCAGCCGGCGCAGGTCCGCCAGTTCCTCGCGCAGGGAGCGGATGTCGGCCTCGAGCTGCGTGCCCTCGGCATGCACGCTCTGCTCGATGGCAGCCTGCTCGCGGGCGCTGACCTTCTCCTGCATGGTCTGCATCGTGTTGACGATGATCGCGATGAACAGGTTCAGCACGGTGAACGTCGCGATCAGGATGAACGGCACGAAGAACAGCCACGCATACGGGTGACTCTCCATCACCGGTCGGGCGATGCCCATCGACCAGCTCTCGAGCGTCATGACCTGAAACAGGGTGTACATCGAGCGGCCGATGTCACCGAACCAGTCCGGATGCGTGCCGCCGAACAGGCCGGTCGCCATCACGGCAAACACATAGAAAACCAGCACCATGAGCCCCGCGATCGCGCCCACGCCCGGGATGGCATGCAACAACGACTGCACGACAAAGCGCAATTGCGGAACGACCGACACCAGCCGCAACACACGCAACACCCGTAACGCACGCAGCACCGCGAACGCACCGCTCGCCGGCACCAGGGCGATGCCCACGACGACGAAGTCGAACACGTTCCACGGATCGCGGAAATAGCGCCCACCCAGCGCGAACAGCTTCAGGCCGATCTCGACGACAAAGATCGTCAGGGCAATGTGATCGAGCACATAGAGCAGATCGCCCCAGCGCGCCATCAGGGTGGACGAGGTCTCCATACCAAGCGTGATCGCGTTCAGGACGATCACGCCCATGATGAACAGCTGCACGGGGCGGGATTCGACCCAGTTGCGCACGCGCTGGCGAACGGCGGTGGTTGCGGTCATTGGAAGGCCGATGGATCGCGATGGACTGCGGCGATTATGGGGCCGCAGTCCGACGGTTCAATGACCGCCGTTTCGGCCAGCCCGCCCGGCCCCGGGGCACACCCTCGCGGTCCACTACGCCACGGATTGGGTTTTCCCGACATCCTGCTAGACTTCAGGAACAGCCGCTCATTGACCGCCCCGCCGCTGAAACCGAACGGGTGTGGAACGAACGGCTGTCGGCGTCGCAGGCAGCGTGCGCCCGGAGAACCCAAAAACGGCGAGCGCCGGCCGATCCCCCGAAAATCGGAGACAACAATGAACCACCGCTTCCTGCTCCTGACCGCCGCGCTTGCAGCCATCTCGCCCTGTCTCGCGCAGGCCGCGACGAGTTATGCCGAACAGCTCGAGGCACAGCAAACGGCGCTCGAAGTGGCCGGCCAGCCGCCGGTCAGCAAGGAAGACCAGGTGGTGATGGACCGGGCGCGCGACGAACTGGCCCGGCTCATGCCGAGCCCGGGTCTGCGGGTCGGGGAGATCGCCCCGGATTTCACGCTCCCCAACAGCCGTCTGGCGTTTGTGCGGCTCTACGACCTGCTGCGCAAGGGGCCGGTGATCCTGACCTTCTATCGCGGCGCCTGGTGCCCGTACTGCAACCTGCAGCTGAAGGTGCTCAACGAAAGCCTGCCGGAGTTCGAGAAGTACGGCGCATCCCTGGTCGCCGTCACACCGCAGACGCCGGACCAGTCCATCGAGCAGTTCGCGCGAGCGGGCTACCCGTTCGAGGTCTTGAGTGACCTGTCTTCGATTGTCATGCAGCAGTATCGCCTGCACTACATCGTGCCGCCGGAGCTGCGCGAGCTGTACCTGCGCAGCTTCCAGCTGGACCTCGCCAGCTACAACGGTCCCGATCGCTACGAACTGCCGGTCCCCGGCACATTTGTCATCGACCAGGCCGGCAGGGTGCGCGCGGCGTTTGCCGACGTGGACTACCGCAGACGTGCGGAACCCGTGGACATCATCGCCGCACTCGAAATCATCAAGATCACCAGCGCAAGGTAGTTCGCGCGCACACCCCGCCAGCCCGGTCCTGCGCTGATGGCGTTGCTCTGGGCTCAGGCCACGGCCGAAGGGCGCATCGAGGTGCGCTCGGCCGGGCGCACGCGCCGGCTGTATCAGGACGGCGTTTGCCACACCCAGTACCACCCCGGACGCGCCGCGACCGGCAGCGTGTGGGACCTCATGTGGCTGCCCGCACTGCTGTTGCCCGCCGACGCCCGGCGCGCACTGATGCTCGGCGTCGGCGGCGGGGCGGTCATGCGAATGTGGCTGCGCCACACGGCGCTGGACGAAATCGTCGGCATCGAACGCAGTGCCGTGCATCTGGAACTGGCGCGACGGTTTTTCGATCTGGACGATCCGCGCGTCACGCTGCATCGCGCGGATGCCTTGGCGTGGCTCGCGCGCGCACCGGCCGAACCGGCATTCGATCTGATCGTCGACGACCTGTTCGGCGCCCGCGACCGCACCCCGGAACGCACGATCTTCTTCGACCGGCCGTGGTTCGAACGGCTCTGCGCGCACCTGACGCCGCACGGCCTGCTGGTCGTGAACTTCGACACTGCCGCGGCACTGCGCGGCGCGCGACAGCGGCTCGGTCCGGCGCTGACGAAACGCTTCGGCGCCGTGCTGAGCCTGACGCATCCGGTGTGTGAAAACCGCGTCGCGGTGTTCGGGCCGGCGACGCTCACCGCGACGGCCATGCGCGAAGCGGTTGCGGCCCGCCCCGAACTCGCGGCCGCCGCGGCAACCGGCGAACTGCGTTTTAACCTGCGGTCGTTGCAGCCGTAGGCGCCGGAGCCACCCGCCAGCGTGCGGTGGCACGCGCCACCACGTTGCCGTCGCGGTCCCGCGCCTCGCCGAGGATGTCCGCGTCATGCTCGCCCGGGGCCATCGGTTCGCAGCGCGACTCGGCGACCAGCGTGCCGCGCGCCTTCTTCAGGTATTCGATTCTCAGCGCGATCAGGATTGCGCGATGCCCGGCCGGCAGCGCCGTGTTCAGGGCCAGCCCGGTGGCGAGTTCGAGCAGGTTCGCGAGCGCGACGGCGTGCACGCTGTGCAGGTGATTGCGCACGCGCTTGCGGTCGCGCAGCTCGGCCCGCACGTGACCGGGTTCCAGGCTCAGGATGCGCGCACCGATGCTGCCGGTGTAGGGCACGGCGCGCCCGAGCAGGCGCGAGAACAGCCACGCGCCACCGGGCCGCGACGCCAGGCGTCGCCACAGGTCGAGCAGTCTTTCGCCGAGCGGCCGGGTCGTCACGAAACCAGTATAGGCCGCGATGCGTGGCCACTCGTGACGGATCGGCGGCTATAATCGCGCCTCTTTCGGACGGTGCCCTTCGCCATGACCTACGTAGTGATCGACAACTGTGTGCGCTGCAAATACACCGACTGCGTCGAGGTATGCCCGGTCGACTGTTTCTACGAGGGGCCGAATTTTCTGGTGATCCACCCGGACGAGTGCATCGACTGCGCGCTGTGCGTGCCGGAGTGCCCGGCCGAGGCGATCGTGCCCGAGGACGAGGTGCCCGCCGGCCAGGAGGCCTACATCCAGCTCAATGCGGAACTCGCCGAGATCTGGCCGAACATCACCGAGCAGAAGGACGCACTGCCCGACGCCGCCGAGTGGGACGGCGTGGCGGACAAGCTCCAGTACCTTGAGAAATAGCCGCGCGTAATGCGCTCGGCGGTCGCTCAGCCGGCCGGCGCACCATGGGCGCAGATCAGCGCCTGCTGGCGCCCCACGAACGACCCGGTTTCACCCGGCCGCCACATCCGTAGCCGCAGCGGCTGACAGCCTTCGGGCAGGTCGGCGGCATTGCCCTGGAAGCGCCAGCGCGCGGCGTCCACGCCGGGCTTGGCGAAGTGTTTCGCCAGATCGACGGACGGCAGCCCGTAGCGCGCCGTCCCCATCTCCCGGTCGCCCACGACGATATCGACCCGCGCGAGCGGTCCGCCGGCGCGGTCATCGAACGCCCAGCCGCTGATCTCGAGCGCGCCGGCGCGCGACACCGATACCTGCGTATCGCGAAAGCCCTGAGGGGTCGCGTCGTTGATGTAGTCGATCCACAGCTTGACGTTGCCGTCCAGATCGACATAGACAGTGTCCAGGTACTCGCGCAGCCGCGCGGGCGTGTGGCCGACCTCGCGCGAGCCCAGCCACGCCGTATAGCCGGCGAGAAACTGGCGTCCGACGGTGTCCGGATAGAACACGCCGCGGTGCCAGGCGACCTCGTCGCGGGCCTGTTCGAGCGTCGCGTCGGTGTACATCAGCTGGACGAGGATGCTCGCGAGCCCGGTGCGGTCGACGCCGGCATTGCAGTGGATCAGCGCCGGGCGCGGCGCGTCGTCGAGCGCATCGACCAGCTCGCGCAGCGCCGAGTATCGCGGCAGCTCGCGTGCCTGGAGCAGCTTCACGTCGACCAGTCTTGCGCCGGCATCGCGCACGGCGACCGACTCCGCGTCGTACCAGTCCACGCCCGGATTGCCGCCACGCAGGTTGATGACCGTGCGCAGGCCCTGTTGGTGGATGTGGTCGGCCAGCGTGTCGGGCGCGAGCTGGGCGCTGCGATAGAAGCCGGTGTCGCCGACCGTGCCGAACTTGTCCGCGTAGCCGCCATACCAGCCGAAGCCGGCCAGCGCGACCACGCCGACCGCGATGGCGAGTCGGCCGATCATTCGCCCGCGATGGTCATGCGCTCGAGGAGCCACGACCCGGTCTCGATGTTGCCGCGGGTATCGACGTCGGAGCCGACCGCCACCAGACCCGCGAACATGTCCTTGAGGTTGCCGGCGATGGTGATTTCCTCGACCGGAAACGCGATCGTGCCGTTCTCGACCCAGTAGCCCGCTGCGCCACGCGAGTAGTCCCCGGTCACGGCGTTGACGCCTTGGCCCATCATCTCGGTGACCACGAGCCCCGTGCCCATGGCAGCGAGCAGGTCATCACGGCCGCCCGGTTCCACACGCACATTGCGCACGCCGCCGGCGTTGCCGGTGGTCTCCAGTCCGAGCCGTCGCGCGCTGTAGCTGTCGAGCACATAGCCGGTGATGGCGCCGTCGGCGATCCAGTCTCTCGCAACCGTCGCCACGCCCTCGCCGTCGAACGCCGCCGAGCCGTTGCCACCGCGCAGATGCGGACGCTCGTGGATGCGCAGCCAGTCGGGGAAGATGCGTTCGCCCGCACGATCGAGCAGGAACGAGGATTTGCGGTATTGCGCGCTGCCGGCGAGCGCGCCGAACAGCGAGCGCACCAGCGACCGCGCCATGGACGGATCGAACAGCACGGGTGCGCTGCGGGTCCCCAGCGTTCTGGCGCCGAGCCGCGCGATGGCGCGTTCGCCGGCCGTGCGGCCGATCGCCTCGGCGGCGGCCAGCCGCTCGACGCGCCGCGCACTGTCGTACCAGTAGTCGCGCTGCATGCCGGCGTCATCGGCGGCGATGACACTGCACGAGATCGAATGCCGCGTGCCGCTGTGCGCACCGGCGAAGCCGTGGGAGTTCGCGTACAGGCTCAGGCCGCGTTCGGTGGAAACGGTCGCGCCTTCGGAGTTGGTGATGCGCGGATCGACGCCGCGTGCGGCGGCCTCGCAGCGCACGGCAAGCTCGATGGCGGTCTCGGCGTCCAGCCCGGCCCAGGGGTGATAGAGGTCCAGTTCCGGCAGCGCGTGCGCCATGCGCGCGGCGTCGGCGAGCCCCGCGTACGGGTCCGGCTGGGTGAACTGCGCAATTGCGCAGGCGGCCTCGACCACGGCATCGACGGCGGCGCCATCGAATGCCGCGCCCGTGGCGTGCGCCTTGCGCTGGCCGAAATAGACCGTCACGCCGACCGACTGGTCGCGCTGATGTTCGATGGTCTCGACCTCGCCCAGACGTGCGGTGACGGTGAGCCCCGCGTCCAGCGCCACGTCGACTTCCGCCGCGCTCGCGCCGCGTTCGCGCGCGCGATCGAGCACCTGTGCCGCCACGCGCTCGAGCACATCGCGGCGCGCGAGTACGTCATCGGCCTGTTCGGCACGCGTCACGACGGTAGTCATGCGGCCGTCCCGCCGACGGTCAGGCCGTCGATGCGCAGGGTCGGCTGACCGACACCGACCGGCACGCTCTGGCCCTCCTTGCCGCAGACGCCGACGCCCTCGTCGAGCTTCAGATCGTTGCCGACCATCGACACGCGCGTCAGCGCCTCCGGGCCGTTGCCGATCAGGGTCGCGCCGCGCACCGGTCGCGTGACGCGGCCGTTTTCGATCAGGTAGGCCTCGCTCGCCGAGAACACGAACTTGCCCGAGGTGATGTCGACCTGTCCGCCGCCGAAGTTCACCGCATACAGACCGCGGTCGACCGACGCGATGATCTCGGCCGGGTCGTGTTCGCCGGCCCGCATGTAGGTGTTGGTCATGCGCGGCATCGGCAGATGGGCGTAGGACTCGCGCCGGCCGTTGCCGGTGGGCGCGACCCCGGACAGCCGCGCGTTGAGCTTGTCCTGCATGAAGCCGCGCAGCACGCCGTTTTCGATCAGCACCGTGCACTGGCTCTGCACGCCCTCGTCGTCGACCGACAGCGAACCGCGCCGGCCGGGCAGCGTGCCGTCATCGACCACGGTGCACAGCGGCGAGGCCACCCGTTCGCCGATGCGCCCCGCGAACGCCGAGGTACCCTTGCGCGTGAAATCGCCTTCCAGCCCGTGCCCGACGGCCTCGTGCAGCAGCACGCCGGGCCAGCCCGGCCCGAGCACGACATTGAGCTTGCCGGCGGGCGCGTCGACCGCTTCGAGATTCACCAGCGCCTGACGCACGGCCTCGCGTGCGTAGCCGAGCGCGCGATCGTTCTCCAGCAGCACGCCGTAGCCGGCACGGGCGCCGCCGCCGGACGAACCCTGCTCGCGCCGGCCGTTGTGTTCGACGATGACGCTGACATTCACGCGCACCAGCGGGCGGACATCGCCGGCCAGCGTGCCGTCGCTGGCGGCGACCAGGATGCTCGAACGCGCGGCGGCGAGCGTGACGAAGACCTCCTTCACGCGCGGGTCGACGGCCCGGGCCGCGGCGTCGATCGCCGAGAGCAGGTCGACCTTGGCCTGGGCGTCGAGGCTGTCGATCGGATCGATCGGTTCGTAGAGCGCCGGCGGCTGCGCGGACGCGCGACGCAGATCGGCGCTGCGCTCGTCGCCGAGCCGCGCAATCGCCCGCGCGGCACCGGCGGCATCCAGCAGCCGCGGCAGGTTCAATTCATCGCAGTACGCAAAGCCGGTCTTCTCGCCGGCCATCGCGCGCAGCCCCGCGCCGCGCTCGACTGAATGGTGGGCTTCCTTGACGATGCCGTTCTCGAACGACCACGACTCGAAGCGGGCCGACTGGAAATACAGATCGGCGGCATCGATACGAGCGCCGAGCAACCGCCCGATCACGCCCGAGAGTGCGCCATCGTCGAGTCCGACGGGCGCAAGAATCTCGCGCTCGGCGAGCGCGGTGGTATCCGACATCAGAAAACCTCAGGCGGCGCCGCAGAAGATGCGGCGGTGCTGAATGGAAGGAAAATTGCGCCGGGTTGCGCGCAGACGTTCCAGATCGTACTCGGCAGTAACGACCCCGCTGCCGCGCGGCAGTTCCGCAAGCACCACGCCCCAGGGGTCGACGATCATCGAATGGCCGTGCGTTTCGCGACCGTTGATGTGATAGCCGCCCTGCGCGGCGGCGACGACATAGCTGAGATTCTCGATCGCCCGCGCACGCACCAGCACCTCCCAGTGCGCCTTGCCCGTGATCGCCGTGAACGACGACGGGATCGCGAGCACGGTGACCTCCTGGCGCAGCATGGTGCGAAACAGCTCGGGAAAGCGCAGGTCGTAGCAGACCGCCACGCCCATGCGCCCGCAGGGGGTCTCGAACACCGTCACGTCCGTGCCCGGCTCGATGGTCTCGGATTCCGCGTAGCGCTCCTGGTGGTCGACGAGATTCACGTCGAATAGATGCATCTTGTCGTAGCGCGCGACGAACTCGCCGGATGCGTTGAACACCAGACAGGCGGCGCGGACCTTGTGCGGATTGTCGGTGCGCATCGGCATCGTGCCGCCGACCAGCCACAGCCCGTGAGTGCTCGCCATGTGCGCCAGAAAGTGCTGGATCGGTCCCTCGCCGAACGGCTCGGCCACGCCGAGCTTGTCGGTCTCGTGCTTGCCCATGAACGCGAAGTTCTCGGGCAGCACGACGACCTTCGCGCCGGCCGCCGCGGCCTGCGCGATCAGTCGCTCGGCCTCGAGCAGGTTGGCGTTCACGTTCGGCCCGGAGGCCAGCTGCACGGCAGCCAGCAGCGGCAGCGGTTCAGTCATACAGGGGCTTGATGGCCTTCATGGTTGCAATAGTATGAGCCCGACGTGCAACGCAGCAACGCTCGCGGCCGATTCCCGGCTATTGGCCGGGCGCGTCGTCGGCGGCGTTCTGGTCCGCATGTGCGGAGACCCGCTCGATGACGGGTTCGTCCCACGGGCCGGTGACCTCGTAGCGGAACCGCGCGATGCGCTCGACCGGCCGGCCCAGGACGCTCTGCGCCAGCCACACGGCGGCACCGACCGCCGGCCCGCCGGCCGCCACGCCGACCAGCGGCAGCGACAGGCCCAGGTTCGGCGTCACGGTGACGGTTTCGTCGTAGTCGCGCGCAAGCAGGCCGACCCGCCCGGTGATCTCGATGCCGGCGTTCGGACCTTCGATGCGCAGGTCGTTGGTGTAGGCGTCACCTTCGGCGAGCGTGAAGCGCCCGTCGATGCGGTCGAAGCGCAGGCCCGATTCGAACAGATCGCGAAAATCCAGCGTCAGACGCTTGCCGATCGTGCCCAGATTCAGCAGCCCGAAGACCCGGCCCACGCCGGGGTCGACGCTCGGAATGCGCCCTTCGCGCAGGCGCAGATCGACCGTGCCGTTCAGCGCCGTCAGCGCCAGCGCGGCGGGCGGACCGGCGACCGCACTGTCGATGTCGGCCTCGAAGCGCGCGCCGGTCAGCGTCTGCGCGTAGCCGAACTGGCGCAGGACCTGACCGATGTCCTCGCCGCTCGCGCGCAGTCGCAGGCTCGTGCGCATCGCGTCGCCGGCGCCCGTCCAGCGGCCCTGGCCGCTCAGCTGCAGCGCCTGCCCGTCGAGGCGGATGGTCGCGAACTCCAGCCCGCCGTCGGCGCGATGCGCGTCGACCTCGAGCCGCCCCATCGCGCGACCGGCATGACTCAGCGCCGCAACGTCCAGGCGAAACGGCGTGGCCCGCGCCGGATCGGGCGGCTCCGCGGCGACCGCACCCGCGCCGACCGGCGTGTCCTCGGCCGCACGCAGATCGAGCCGCTCGAGCACGATCCGCACCGGCCGCGCGTTGTCGGCGCGGTCCGGCACGTCGAAGCGTCCCGCGAGGCGCGGCCCGTCCACGCTGCCGGTCCAGCCCTGGCCGGCGCGCTCCAGTTCGAACTGCGCATCCTCGAAGCGGCCACCGCCGGGCACGCCGAGCTGTGCGCTCCGGAGCGCTACGCGGCGCAGCACGGGCTGTGCACCGTCGGGCTCGGCGGATTCATTGGCATCCGGCGCGGCGGCGAGGCGGTCGAGCCAGTCGCCGAGCACGAAGCTGTCGACCTGACCGTCGACGAGCAGACCCGGCTCGGCCGGCTCGATCGGCTCGGCGCCCAGTCGCAGGTTGCCGCGCTCGAACGCGAGCGCGCCGTCCTCGGCGCCCTGCAGGACCGCGGTCAGATGTACATCGCGGCCGGTATCCACCCGCAGCCGGCCTTCGCGCGTATGCGGCTGCCAGCGCAGCAGCGCCTCGGAGGCGACGACATCGTCGGCACGCTTGCCGAACGGGGGCGGCAGGTCGGCGGCAAGTCCGCGCAGGTCCGAGAGGATCGCGATCCGCACCGGCCCATCGTCGGCGTCCCCGGAACCAACGTGGGCGACCCAGTCGGTCTGCCCGGAAAGCTGTCCACCAAGCGGCCCGAGCAGACGTCCGAGACGCCCGGCCCCGACCTGGCCGTGCAGCGTGATCTCCGGCAGCCGGTCGACCGCGCGCGCATCGAACCGGGCGATCGCCGGCAGATCGAAGACCCGCACGGCGAGCGCATCGGCCGCGACGCCCTGCCGGTTGAACGCCAACCGCCCGGCGATTGCATCGACCGTCAGACCCGCCGCCGCGTTGTGCAGGCGCCCGCCGTCGACGTCGACATGGCCGTTCACATGCGTCTCGCCGATGTCGTGGACGAGTGGAATCTCCAGATTCAGATCGACCTTCGCGCTGCCCTCGAACTCGGATTCCGCGATGAACCGCCCGATGCGCTCGCGCAACGGGCTCGCGTGCAGGAACCCGATCGCGTCGCTGACCGTGCCGGCTGTACGGCCGTGGATCAGCAGCGGTGTGACGGGCTTCAGGCGCTCGATCCGCGCCGTCGCCGACGCGATCGCATGGCCGTGGGTCTGGCCATCGGCCAGCCGGATGGTCATGGCGTTGTTGTCGAAATCGAGCAGCGCCGTGGCCTTCTCGATCGCCGGCCATTCCGGGCGGTAGACGAGTTGCACGTCGTCGACGGTCGCCAGCACCTGAAACCGGCCGCCGCCGGACTCGTACGGAAATCCGCGCAGCGGTCCGTGCACCAGCACGCGCACGTCATCGCTGTGACCGGCACGGATCGAGCTGCGCAGCCAGTTGACGAGGTTCGGGTGCATGATGTGCACCGGCAGCAGGTCGGCAAGCCGACGCTGGTCGGCGCCCGCGGCCCGGGCCTGCAGATCGAGCTGCGCCGGTTCACCCGCGTGATGCTCGACATAGGCACGTGCGGACACCGTCATCGCACCGCTGCGCGCGTCGATGTCGCTGGCGTTCAGGTACAGCGCCCCGTCGGCGTCACGGCGCCAAACCAGTTCGCCGCGCAGTGCATCCAGCGCAAGCGCGCCGTCGAACACCTTCGGAAAATCGAGCGCGACCCCGGTGCTGTCCAACTCGACGCGCCCGGCCCGCGGCCCCGCCCAGAACCGCGCATCCACACCGCGGGCCGCCGGGCGCCGGTCACGGCTGTCGAACCCGAGATCGCGTACCCGACCGGCCACGGCCCAGTCGACATCGATGTCGCCGTCCACCGCGGCCTCGACCGAGATCAGCAGCTCTTCGAGCATGCCGCCCGGGGCGACGTCGGCACCGATCGCGGCAAACGCCTGCGGCGCAATTGCGGCGGCGGATGCGACCGACAGATCCCGCAGCGCGGCGCGCAGGCTGGCCCTGGGCCCGCCCATGGCCTCGCGATATTCCAGCTCCGCACGCACCGGTTCGGCGCCCGCCACCCGCGGCGCACCAAGCACGCGGGCATGCCACCGCCCCGCGTCGCGGTCCCGGTCGAGATCAAAGCGGGCCGAGAACGACTCGCCGCCGGTCGCTGACGCCCCCGCCAGACGCTCGACCGCCAGGTCGCCGAGCGCACTGCGCAGGTGGCCGTCTTCCCACCGGGTCCAGACCCGCGCACCGAACTCGCCGGCCGCGAGCGACGGCGGACCAGCCAGAAAGAATTCCAGAACGCCGGGCAGCTGCACGCCTGCGGCCTCGGCGTAGAGGGTCGAGCGCCGCCCGGCGGGTTCGACCAGGCTGCCCTGCATGTCGAGTTCGACCCGGACGCTGCCGCCCCACTCCGCCGGCAGACTCAGCCGGCCGCTGGCGCGATGCCGGTCGGCCTCGTTGACGATGTCGAGTTCGACCTGCCGGAACGCGAGCGGGTGGCCGCGCAGGCGGTAGTCCTGGTAATGCAGCACGCTGTCGGCCACACGCACGCGGCGCAGCCCGCCAATCCATTCCAGTCCCGGGCCGGCGGCGCTGTCCGCGCCGGGCGCGGCGCCCGACACGCCGGCGACCCGGATCGTACCGTCAGACAGCCGGTTCACCGACAGCGCCACACCGCGCAGCTCGATCCACTCCAGCACCGGACGACCGGCGGCGATGGACGCCAGCACGTCGGGTATCAGCCAGAGCCCGGCGGCCTCGAGCGCGACGGACTTGCCGTCGGGCGTCTCGATGCGCAGGCCGTCGATGCGCAGGCTCGGGTCCAGCCCGTGCAGTTCGGCATGCACCCGGCCGACGCGCACCGGCTGGCCGAGCGCGTCGGAGGCCAGCGACTCGATCTCGGCATGCCAGCGATCCAGCGAGGGCACGAGAAAGCGCAGACTCGCCGACAGCAGCGCGGCGGCGACGAGCAGTACGACCGCAAGCGTGAGCACCAGGCGGGCCAGCCCGCGCAGCGCCCGTATCATGGGTTCCCGCTCACGCGCAGACCCGCGCGCCGGCGCCGCGCCCGGGCCGCACCGCCGCCGACCGGCGCGGGTCCGCGATCGGACCGCGGCCGCCGAAACTCAGATCGGGACGACGTCGTACTGCTCCTGGGTGTAGAGCGCCTCGGGCTGGAAGCGGATCGGCTTGCCGATGAACGCCTCGAGTTCGGCGAGGTGGTTGGATTCCTCGTCGAGCAGCCGATCGACGACGGCCTGCGCGGCCAGCACGAGCAGGGCATCGGCGTCGTACTGGCGCGCCTCGCGCAGGATCTCGCGGAAGATTTCATAACAGGTGCTCTCGGCGGTCTTCATCGTGCCGCGGCCGGCACAGGTCGGACACGGTTCGCAGAGCACCCGTTCGAGGCTCTCGCGCGTGCGCTTGCGGGTCATCTCGACGAGACCCAGCGCGGACACCGCCGATACATGGCAACGCGCCGGGTCGCGCGCGAGCGCGCGTTCGAGCGAACGCAGGATCTGGCGCCGATGCTCGGGATCGGCCATGTCGATGAAATCGATGATGATGATGCCGCCGAGATTGCGCAGCCGCAGCTGGCGCGCGATCGCCTGCGCGGCCTCGAAGTTGGTCTTGAAGATGGTCTCTTCGAGGTTGCGATGGCCGACGAACGCACCGGTGTTGACGTCGATGGTCGTCATCGCCTCGGTCTGGTCGATCACCAGATGCCCGCCGGACTTCAATTCGACCCGCCGGTCCAGCGCCTTGTGGATCTCATCTTCGATGCCGTAGAGATCGAAGATCGGCCGCTCGCCCGGGTAATAGTCGATGCGCGCGCGCACCTCGGGGATGAAACGCGTGGCGAAGTCCACGGCGCGCTGGAAGCTCTCGCGCGAGTCCACCCGCACCTGCTCGACCTGCGGGCCGAACAGGTCGCGCAGCGCCCGCAGCACCAGCGGCAGGTCCTCGTGCACGCGGGCCGGCGCCGTGGCGGTCTGGCAGCGCTCGCGCACCGCCACCCAGAGCCTTTGCAGAAACCGCAGGTCGGCGCCGAGCGCATCGTCGCTCACCCCCTCCGCCGCCGTGCGCACGATGATGCCGCCGGGCTGCTCGCTGGTCGCCAGCCCGGCGACCAGGCTGCGCAGACGCGCGCGCTCGTCCTCGTCCTCGATCTTCTGGGAGACGCCGACGCCGTGTCCCTGCGGCAGGTAGACGAGGTAGCGCGACGGGATCGACAGGTGCGTGGTGAGCCGTGCGCCCTTGCTGCCGATCGGATCCTTGACGACCTGCACGACCAGCGATTGACCCTCGGTGACGAGCGCGGTGATGTCGCGATCTTCCTCGTCATCGTCCGGCTCGTGCGGTCCGGTCGCCGTGTCCGTGCCATTCGCCATGACCAGGTGGGACCGGTGGATGTCCGAGGCGTGCAGAAACGCCGCGCGTTCCAGACCGATGTCGACGAACGCCGCCTGCATGCCGGGCAACACCCGCTGCACGCGCCCCCGGTAGATGTTGCCGACGCGCCCGCGCTTGCTGGTGCGCTCGATATGGATCTCCTGCAGCACACCGTTTTCGACCAGCGCGACGCGGGTCTCCGGTGGCGTGACGTTGATCAGCAGCTCGGCGCTTGTGGTGGAAAGCGATTCAGCCAAGCGGTTCGACTCCAAAGGCACGCAACAGGCGCGCGGTCTCATACAGCGGCAGTCCCATGACTCCAGAATAGCTGCCGGCGAGCCGGCGCACGAAGCCGGCGGCAAGCCCCTGGATGGCATACGCGCCGGCCTTGTCCAGCGGCTCGCCGGTGGCGACATAACGCTCGATGGCCGATGCATCGAGCCGCGCGAAGCTGACTTCGGAACGGCTCAGCGCGGCATCGAGCGAACGCGGGCCGGCGACCGCCACAGCGCTGAACACCTCGTGTCGCCGCCCGGACAAAGCGCGCAGCATACGGATTGCGTCGGCGCTGTCCACGGGTTTGCCGAACACCCTCCCGCCCAGCGCGACCACGGTGTCCGCCGCGAGCACCGGGACCGGCTCGTCGCCCAGCGCCCCGCGTCCGGCCAGCGCCTTCGCGCACGCCAGCCGCATCGCCAGCGCGGCGGCCGGCTCGCCGACGACCGGGGTTTCATCCACGACGACATCAATCACGCGCGGGTGCACGCCGATCTGGCGCAGCAGTTCGATGCGCCGCGGCGAACGCGAGGCCAGTGCCAGATCACTCACGATGATACGGATGGTTCGTGCAGATCGACCACGCGCGGTAGAGCTGTTCGGCCACCACGACCCGTGCCAGCGCGTGCGGCAGCGTCAGCCGCGACAGCGACCAGCGCTGTGGCTGCGCAGCCAGCCAGTCCGGGTCCAGACCGTCGGCGCCGCCGATCACGAAGGCCGCGGAGCGGTGCTGTTCACGCAGACGCTCGAGCTGGTCGGCGAGTTCCTGGGTGGACCAGGGCTGGCCGCGCTCGTCGAGCGCGACCACGGCGCTACCCGGCCCGATCGCGGCGCGGATGCGTTCGGCTTCGATGCGCCGGCAGCGCTCGGCATCACCGGTGTTTGCACGTGTCGGCGCACGCACCCCAACGACCCGCAGCGACCAGCGCGCCGCGACCCGCCGGCAATAGGCCTCCACCGCGGTATCGGCCCACGCCGGCATGCGCGTGCCGACGGCGACCACGTTCATCTGCATGCGGGACGCGCTTTCGTCGGCGATCCGGCCACGTTCGCACCGGAAAAATTCCTGAGGCTCATAGGCTTACGACTATAATCGAAGCACCATCGCAATTGCTGAGCGAGTCTGTGCCCAACACGGCCGATCGCATCGAACCGCCGGTCCCAGTGATCGATCCGCGCGCCGTGGAGGCGCGCCAGATTCGTCTGGTCTTCGCGCAGGCACCCGTGACACTGGTCGCCAGCCTGTTCGTGCTGGCGCTGTCGGTCGCGCTGTTCCAGCGTTTCGGCATCGGCACCCACCTGTTCGCCTGGGCGGCCACCGTGTTCGCGATCGCCATTGGGCGGGTTGGTCTGGTGGTCGCCTTTCATCTTGCCCGACCCGACGACTCGGCCATCGGCCCGTGGCGAAACGCGCTGATCGCCTCAGCGGCCGTCGCAGGACTTTCCTGGGGCGGCGTCATGTTTCTGATCGACCCGCAGACCGACGTGACCGGAGTGATCCTCGTTGCCGCGGCCACCATCAGCGTCGCCAGCGGCAGCATCGCCACCAATGGCGCGCACTTCGGCATGTTCATCGCGTTCCTGGTCGGCATCGTGTCGCTGCCCTCCACCATGCTGCTGACCTATCCGGACTGGGGTTCGCGCGCGGCCGGATTGCTGCTCGCGGCATTCGGCATCGCCGTCGCGGTGCTCGGACGGGCGTACACCGCGAACATTCGCTCGGCCATCATCCACGAACTGTCCACCCGCGAGCTGGAGCGCTCGCTGGTCGACTCCGTCGAGCAGCTGGCGTTGCGCTCGGTCGCCGAGGCGCGTCACCAGCGTCTGTTCGAACAGGGACCGGTCGTACTGTTCCAGTGCTCGCCGCGCTCGGGCTGGCCGATTCGTACGATGTCGCCCAACGCGACCGCGCTGGGCGTCGATCCGGTTCAACTGGTGCGCGGGCGCATTCCGCTCGGCCGGCTGATCCATCCCGCGGATGCCGCGGTGATCTTCAGCCGCGCGCGCGAGATGCCACCCAGCGCGTTCGGCATGGACGTGCGACTCGGCACCGGCGCGGGTTCCGGCCGGCTGCGCTGGGCGTACTGCTACGTCGTGCCAACCGTCGAGGACGACGGGCGCGTGACCGGCTACCAGGGCTTCCTGCTCGACATCTCCTCGCGCAAGGACGCCGAGGCCGAGGTGCGCCGCGAGAAGGAACGCGCGCAGGTGACGCTGGCGTCGATCGGCGATGCCGTGATCACCGTGGATGCCGGGGGGCGGGTCGAGTTCATGAACCCGGTCGCCGAAACGCTGACCGGCTGGACGCTCGCTCGCGCCGCGGACCGGCCGATCGCGGAGATCCTGCAACTGATCGGCGAACACGACGGCGAGCCGGTGGAAAACCCGGTCGAGCGCGCGCTCGGGGGCCGCGCACGCAGCGGCCCGCCGGACAACGCGCGTCTGCAACGCGCCGACGGCATGCGCTTCGACATCGCTCATACCGCCGCGCCCATCCGCGCGCCGGACCAGTCCATCGCCGGCGCCGTGCTGGTCTTCCACGACTCGACCGAAGTCCGCGCTATGGCGCGCGAACTTTCCTACCGCGCCAGCCATGATCCGCTGACCGACCTGCTGAACCGGCGCGAGTTCGAGTCCCGGATCGCGCGCGCGCTGGAGGATGCGACGGCCAAGGGCGCCCGCCACGTGCTCGTGTATCTGGACCTCGACCAGTTCAAGATCGTCAACGACACCGCCGGCCATCGCGCGGGCGACGATCTGCTGCAACAGGTCGCCGGCGTGCTGCGTTCGCGTCTGCGCTCCAACGACGTGCTCGCGCGGCTCGGCGGTGACGAATTCGGTGCGCTGATCTACAACTGTCCGGTCGAGCGCGGCGTCGACGCCGCCGAAACCATGCGCAACGCACTCACCGAATATCGCTTCAACTGGGGCGATCGCTATTTCGACGTCGGCATGAGTGCCGGCGTCGTCGCGATCGACGCGCAGAGCCGCTCGGTCGAGGAACTGCTCGCGGCCGCCGATCTGGCCTGTTATGCGGCCAAGGACGCCGGCCGCAACCGCGTGCACGTCTACGAGCCCAGCGACGCCGACCTGCAACGCCGCCACGGCGAGATGGAATGGGTCGCGCGCATTCGCGCGGCAATCGCCGCCGATCGCTTCGTGCTGTATCGCCAGCCGATCGTCGCCGTCGATCCCGGTTCCGATCACACCGTCGAGCACTTCGAGGTGCTGCTGCGCATGATCGACGAGGAAGGCCAGATCGTGTCGATCGACCAGTTCCTGTCGGCCGCCGAACGCTTCAGCCTGATGCGTGAGATCGACCGCCTGGTGATCGCACGCGTGTTCCGCTGGCATGCGGCGCACCAGGACACCGGCGAACGGCTGGTCAGCGTGAATCTGTCCGGCGCGTCGCTCAACGACGACAGCCTGCGCGAATACGTGCTGCACCAGGCCGACGTCCACGGTCTCGGACTCGACTGGCTGTGCTTCGAGGTCACCGAAACGGCGGCCATCTCGAATCTCGGCCCGGCGAGCGAACTGATGTACGCACTGAAGGCGCAGGGCTGCCACTTTGCGCTGGACGATTTCGGCATCGGGCTGAGTTCGTTCGCCTATCTGAAACACCTGCCGGTGGATTTCCTGAAGATCGACGGCGCGTTCGTGCGCGACATGCTCGTCGACCCGCTCGACAGCGCCGTGGTCGCCGCGATCAACGAGATCGGCCACGTCATGAAGTTGCGCACCGTCGCGGAATACGTGGAGTCGAAGGCAATCCTCAAGGCGCTGCGGCCGCTCGGGGTCGACTTCGCCCAGGGTCAGGCCGTCGGCCTGCCCGAGCCGCTGGAGCCGGCGGAATCCGACGCGGCGCACGTCGGTCAGAGCGCCTGACCAGGCAACCTGAGCGCGCGGCACGGCCGCGCCGTGCTGCTACACTTGCGCCCCCGTTTCACCCAGCTGAAAGCCCCGCCATGGCCGCAAAAAAATCCGCCGCGAAGAAGAAAAAGCCCGTCGATCCACGCGAGTTTTCGTCGATCGTCGTCGACGGCTACGAGCGCGCGCCGTCACGCGCGATGCTGCGCGCGGTCGGCTTCGGCGATGCGGACTTCAGCAAACCGCAGGTCGGCGTCGCCTCGACCTGGGCGCAGGTCACGCCCTGCAACTCGCATATCGATGGCCTTGCCCGCGAGGCCGCGGCCGGCGCTGACGACGCGGGCGGCAAGTCGGTGATCTTTAACACGATCACCATTTCCGACGGCATCTCGATGGGCAGCGAGGGCATGAAGTACTCGCTGGTTTCCCGCGAGGTCATTGCCGACTCGGTCGAGACCGTGACCGGCTGCGAGGGTTTTGACGCGCTGGTCGCCATCGGCGGCTGCGACAAGAACATGCCGGGTCTGATGATCGCACTCGCGCGGCTCAACCGCCCGGCCGTGTTCGTCTATGGCGGCACGATCCTGCCCGGTTGTCATGGCGAGAAGAACATCGACATCGTCTCGGTGTTCGAGGCGGTCGGACAGCGCGCGGCCGGCACGATCGACGACGCGGAACTCACCGAGATCGAACGCAAGGCCATCCCCGGCCCCGGCTCCTGCGGCGGCATGTACACGGCGAACACCATGGCCTCGGCGATCGAGGCGCTGGGCATGAGCCTGCCAGGCTCCTCGGCCCAGGCGGCGGTGTCCGACGACAAGCGCGAGGACTGCCGACGCGCCGGCGCAGCGGCCGTGGCGTTGCTGAAGGCCGGCATCCGACCGCGCGACATCATGACCCGCAAGGCGTTCGAGAACGCCATCACCGTGGTGATCGCGCTGGGCGGATCGACCAACGCGGTGCTGCACCTGCTGGCGATGGCGCGCGCGAGCGGCGTGAAGCTGTCGATCGACGATTTCACGCGCATCGGCAAACGCGTGCCGGTGCTGGCCGACCTGCGGCCCAGCGGTCGGCACATGATGTCCGAGCTGATCGAGATCGGCGGCATCCGCCCGCTGATGAAGATGCTGCTCAAGGCCAAGCTGCTGCACGGCGACTGTCGGACGGTCACGGGCAAGACCCTTGCCCAGGACCTGCGCGACGTGAAGCCCTACCCGGCCGGCCAGACGATCATTCAGCCGCTGAAGAGGCCGATCAAGAAGGACAGCCATCTGGTCATACTCAAGGGCAACCTCGCGCCGGACGGCGCCGTCGCGAAGATCACCGGCAAGGAGGGGCTGAGTTTCACCGGTACGGCGCGGGTGTTCGGTTCCGAGGAACACGCGCTCAAGCGCATCCTCGACGGCACCGTCCAACCCGGCGACGTGATCGTGGTACGTTATGAGGGACCGGTCGGTGGACCCGGCATGCGCGAGATGCTGTCGCCGACCTCGGCAGTCATGGGGCGCGGGCTCGGCAAGTCCGTGGCGCTGATCACCGACGGCCGCTTCTCCGGCGGTTCACACGGCTTCGTGGTCGGTCACATCACACCCGAGGCCGCGGTCGGCGGTCCGCTGGCGCTGGTCGAGGACGGCGACGAGATCACCATCGACGCCGAACGTCGCACGCTGACGCTGAACGTTTCGGACCGGAAACTCAAACAGCGCGCGAAACAATGGCAGGCACCGAAGCCGCGCTACCGCCAAGGCGTGCTGGCGAAATACGCGAAGCTCGTGTCCAGCGCCTCGGAAGGGGCCGTCACCGGCGACTGACCGCGCCGCGCGCGCTATTGATCCAGGATCGCCGGCCGCTCGCCGGCCAGTGCGTCAATCGCGATCGTCTGGTTGCCACGCAGCGCCTCGAGCTTCAGCGCCGTACCGGGCGCGTGACGCGCGATGAGGTTCAGCAGATGGCGCGCATCGCGCACGGCGACCCCGTCGATAGCCGTGACGAAATCGCCGGGCTCGACGCCGGCGCGGTCCGCCGGGCCTTTCTCCAGCGTACCGGCGATCAGCACCCCGCCGTTCGAGGCATCCAGCCCCATGGATTCCGCGAGTTCGGTCGTGACGTCCTGCACGCGAATGCCCAGCCAGCCGCGCACGGCGCGACCATGGGTGATGATCTGCTGCATGACGCCTTCCGCCAGCTTCGCGGGGATGGCAAAGCCGATGCCGATGGATGCGCCGGTCTTGGAAAAGATGGCGGTATTGATGCCGACGAGTTCGCCGCGGGCGTTGACGAGTGCACCACCGGAATTGCCGGGGTTGATGGCGGCATCGGTCTGGATGAAATCCTCGAAGGTGTTGATGCCGAGGTCCGATCGGCCCGTCGCGCTGACGATGCCCATGGTCACGGCCTTGCCGACCCCGAACGGATTTCCGATCGCGAGCACGACATCGCCGACCGCCAGCGTGTCGCTGGAACCGAAGGTGATGGCCGGCAGATCGCTGGCGCCGATCTTGAGCACCGCGATGTCGCTGTCCGGATCGCTGCCGACCAGCTTCGCCGGCAGCGCGTTGCCGTCGGCCATGGATGCGAAGATCTCGTCGGCCTCCGCGATCACATGGTTGTTCGTGAGCAGATAGCCGTCCGGGCTGACGATCACCGCCGAGCCGAGGCTGTTCTCGATCCGCGCCAGGCGCTGCTTGGGGATGATCGCGCCCTCGCCGAAGAAGCGCCGGATCATCGGGTCCTGCAACAGCGGGTGCACGCGCTGGCGCACCAGCCGCGTGGTATAGATGTTCACCACCGCCGGGGAGGCCCGCTGCACCGCATCGGCATAGGACACCGGCCCGACCGCGCGCGCCGACAACGGGGTGTCCGCGGCATGGCTGATCGTGACCGGCTCGCGCCGGGGCTGATCGCGCAGGACGAACAGCGTGATGGCCGCGCCGATGAGCGCGGCGGACAGCGCGGCCGAGGCCAGCGTGGAGATCGATCGTATTTCCATGTGCGAGGACGTCAGGGCCGGTTCACGTAGACTGGGGCGCCGCTGCCGAACATCGGGCATGCGGACGTGGGGAGCATTCCGGATGATTCTAGCCGTTAACGTTTCGGATTGGATGCTTGTGGTCTGTGACGCCACATGAGCACGCCCCGCGGCAGCCGCGCAATCTGGCCGGCAGTGGTCATGCTGACCGCCGTGCTGGCCGGAGTGATCGCGACCGTGCAGGCGGTGCGTTCGGCCGATGCCGCACTGCGGGAGCAGTGGCTGACCGAGGCGCAACTGATGGTGCGCGCCATGGACTGGGAGGCGGTGCGCGCCCTGCGCGGCGCGGCGGATGACGCGATGCGGCCCGAATATGCCCGCCTGAAACTCCAGCTGGAGAGGCTGCGGGCCGTCGGCGCGCAGTACCGCTTCGCTTATCTTCTGGTGCGCGGGAACGACGGCGTCGTGCGTTTTCTCATCGATTCCGAGCCGGCCGGGTCGGCGGACTACTCGCCTCCGGGCATGGCATACGATGAAGCGACGCCCGAACTGCTGACGCTGTTCGACGATCAAGTGCCGATGACCGAGGGTCCGGTCCAGGATCGCTGGGGCGTGTGGGTGAGCGCACTCGTCGCGCAACCGGACCCCGACAGCGGCAGGACGCTCGCGGTGTTCGGTGTGGACGTCGACGCACGCAACTGGCGCGAGGCGCTGGTGCGCGCCGCACTGCTGCCGCTGGGTGCCACGCTCGCGTTCGTGGCGACCGCGCTCGTGCTGTTGCGCATGCGTGCCCGCACGCGCGCCGAACACGCCCGCCTGCGCGCTTCCGAAGAACGCCTGTACGCACAGGCGCACCACGACAGCCTGACCGGCCTGCCCAACCAGCGCCTGCTGGCTGACCGGATGCAGCAGGCGCTCGCGCATGCCCACCGGATGGAAAGCCGCGCGGCCATCCTGTTCCTCGATCTCGACCGCTTCAAGAACGTCAACGATTCGCTTGGCCACACCATGGGCGACGCGCTGCTCAGCACGGTCGCCGACCGGCTGCGGCGCATGGTGCGCGAGGATGACACCGTGGCACGGCTGGGCGGGGACGAATTCGTCATCCTGATGCCCGAGATCCGGCAGGACGACGATCCGCGTCACGTTGCACAGAAGATCATCGACGAACTCGCCCGGCCGGTACCGATCGGCGGACAGAGCGTCTCGGTGGGCGTGAGTATCGGCATCGCGGTGTATCCCGATGACGCGCTCGACGCCGCGGGCTGGCTGGCCTGCGCCGATCGGGCGATGTACGCGGCCAAGGACAGCGGCCGCAACACCTACCAGTTCGCGGACCCGTTGCAGAATGCGCGGGCGCGCGACCGTCTGGCGATGGAGACGGGCCTGCGCCAGGGGCTCGCTGGCGGCGAGTTCCGGCTGCACTACCAGCCGGTGTTCTCGCTCGCCGATGGCCGGCCGGTCGGTGTCGAGGCGCTGGCGCGCTGGGAGCATCCGCAATGGGGCTGGGTCCCGCCGTCGCGCTTCATCCCGGTGGCGGAGGATTCCGGGCTCATCGTGACGCTGGGCGAATGGATCCTCGCCGAAGCCTGCCGTGCGGCCAGCCGCTGGCAGGAAATCGTGCCCGGCCTGCCGGTGATGGTGAATGTTTCCGCCCTGCAGCTGCGCCGTCCCGGCTTCGAGACACGCGTGTCGGAAGTACTGCATGAAACCGCGCTGGCGCCCGGGCTGCTCGAACTGGAACTGACCGAATCGACCATCATGCAGGAGACGCTCGCCGGCTCGGCCGTACTGCAACGCCTGGCCGAACTGGGCGCGCGACTGGCGATCGACGATTTCGGCACCGGCTATTCGAGTCTGGCCTACCTGCGGCAGCTGGTCGCCGCCCGGCTGAAGATCGATCGCAGTTTCATCGCCGACATGACCGCTGACGCCGAGGCGCAGGCCATCGTCGCAAGCATGGTCGGCATGGCGCGCGCGCTGGGGCTGCGGGTGACGGCGGAAGGCGTGGAGAGCGCCGAGCAGGTGGAGCTGCTGAAGACGCTGGGCTGCGACGACGTCCAGGGCCATTTCTTTGCGGTGCCGACGGATGAAGCCGGGCTGCGCGCGCGGCTCGCCGCCGCGGCGTCACCCGTAGTGTGAACAGGCCCTAGAAGGACACAATGCAAGCGATGCCCACGCCTGAAGACCTGGTCGCCTGGTGCGACGCGCTGCTGGAACCGGCCCGGTTCGACGACTACTGCCCGAACGGCTTGCAGGTCGAGGGCCGGCGGCCACTGAAACGCCTGGTGAGCGGCGTGACCGCGAGCCTCGCGCTGATCGAGCGCGCGGCCGAACTCGAGGCCGACGCAATCCTCGTGCACCACGGCTGGTTCTGGCGCGGCGAGAACCCGTGCCTCACCGGCATGAAGGGGCGGCGCGTGCGCGCGCTGATCGATGCCGGGATCGCGCTCGTCGCCTATCACCTGCCGCTGGACGCGCATCCCGAGGTCGGCAACAACGCACAGCTCGGCGCGTTGCTGGAGTTTGCGGACGCCGCGCCGATCGATGAACGCGGGCTGCTCTGGTCCGGCACGGTCGGGACACCGCTCGCCGCCGGCGCGGTCGCGCTACGCATCCGCGAACGCCTCGGCCGCGAACCGCTGGTGGTCACCGGCGGCGACCGGCCGATCCGGCGCATCGCCTGGTGCACGGGTGCAGCGCAGGGCTACATCGAACGCGCCGTGTCCGCCGGCGTGGATGCCTATCTGACCGGCGAGGTCTCCGAGCAGACCGTGCATGTCGCGCGCGAGTGCGGCATTCACTTCTTCGCCGCCGGCCATCACGCGACCGAACGCGGTGGCGTGCGCGCACTGGGCGCCCGCGCGGCCGCGGCGCTCGGCATCGAGCACGAGTTCGTCGATCTCGACAATCCGGCCTGAGGCCCGGGGCTATTCCTGCATGCGCCGGCGCCGGCTGTGGCGGCGGTCGTGCCTGCGATCCTTCCAGCGCCGGTGCACCCAGAACCACTGCTCGGGGTGACGCACGATCAGGCGCTCCAGCACCGCGTTGTAGGCACGCGTGTTGCGGCGGACCTCAGCCGTCTGGTCCGGGTCTTCGAGATACTCCAGCGCGGGTTCGAAGCGCAGCACGTGACGGCCATCCGGTTCGCGCCAGCAGGCCCCCGGCACCACGGGCGCGCCGGTCGCCTTTGCGACCAGCGCCAGCGCCCTGAACGTGCCGGCCGGGCGGCCGAAAAACGGCACGCGGATGCCAAGCTTCGGTCCGGCGTGCTGGTCGAACGGGAACACCACGATGTCGCCGGCCGCCAGCCGCTCGAACACCCACTCCAGCGATCCGTTCTTGGGCAGAACGCCGAATCCGGCCTCGTTCAGCCGGCGCGTAACCCAGGCGTTGAACCAGGCTGGTCGAAACGGCCGGGCGAGAAAGTGGAACCGCCCGCGACCCTCGGGAAACTGCGCCAGCGCGGCGGCGGTCGCGACCTCGAAGTTGCCGAAGTGGCCGGTCAGCACCAGCACCCCGTTGCCGCGGGCGTGCGCAGCAAACAGTTCGTCCAGACCCTCAACACGGGCCATCGCGAGCTTGCGGGCGCGCGATTTGAGCGGATAGAGCAAGAACTCAGCGGCGAGCCGCAACAGATGCCCGTAGTGCGCCTGTGCGAGCCGCAGGATCTCCGCCTCGGGCAACTGCGCATACACCTGCCGCAGGTTCTCCAGCACGATCTGCCGGCGCGCCGGCACGAGCCGGAAGGCAAGACGATCGAGCCAGCCCGTTTCGGTGACCATCGGGACGGTGCTGGCCGTTGCCTCGACGGCGGCGGCCGCGTGGCGCCACCGGATTTCGACGCGCGCGACGCGGTGCAGCCCAAGAACGGTCTCCGCGCGGGCGCTGGGTTCGGCAATCACCGGACCATCCGGGCTGCCGGTCGCAAAGCCGAAATCACCGACATCGACCAGCGCCAGCGCCGCCTCGCGCGCAAACAGCTTCACGCACGCGCGCTTGGCGGCGTAGAGGGCCGCGAGATGGGCTGGACGCGTATCCGGCGCGATCGGCTCGGCCAGTTCGGCGGCCGTGAACACGCGTTTCAGCTGCGCGTCGCCGGTCCCGTCGAGGAGCCGCGCGAATCGCACAAGGTCCACACGGTCGACGGCGGCGACCGCCGGCACCGCCGACACGCTGCTCATTGCGTCCGGGCCGCCACCCGCAACAGCACTGCCGCGTCGATGCCGGCAAAGCCACGCGCGATGACCAGCGCGACCGAACCACGCACTGCCTGCGGCGTCGACGAAACCCGCAACGGCCCAAGCGCCGGGTCTGGCGTCTCCAGCGTCGCGATGCCTGGCAGCCGACCCGCGCGCATCGCCTCCAGGGCGACCACCAGATCGATGATCCCCGACGCTGCGATCAGGTGTCCGTAACCCCACTTGCAGGCGGTCAGCGGCGGGGTTGCCTCACCGAAGACCGTACACAGTGCCGCGGCCTCCGATGCATCCGACAGCGGCGTGCCATTGCCGTGCGCGAAGATCGCGCCGACCCCGGCGGGCTCGAGACCGGCATCGGCCAGCGCCGCACGAATCGCCCGGACCAGTCCGTCGCCCGCTGGATCCAGTTCGAGGATGCCCTGCCCGTCGGTCGCGACTCCGCCACCGAGGTACTCGCCGAGCACGGCGGCCGCGCGCCCCTGCGCCGCCGCACGCGTCTCCAGAGTCACGGCCGCGGCGCCCTCGCCGAGCACGCTGCCATCGCGCCCGCGATCGAACGACCGCAGGCGCCCGGCCGCGAGCAACCCGAGCCGGTGCATATACGAAAAGACCTGTGGTTCCAGCGGGCTGTCGTGGCCGACGGCCACGGCGCGATCGGCCTCGCCGCCGCGCAGACCTTCGGCGGCCTCGATCACGGCCATCAGTCCGCTGACCGCATGGTTCGTGATGCAGGCGTTCGCGCCCTTGAATCCGAGCCGGATGCCGACATGACACAGCACGTTGTTCGGCAGCGCGCGCAGCAGCCACATCGGGCTGACCTGGCTGTCGAGTTCGCGACCGAACGCCGGGAGGTGCCCGGCGGCCGCGTCGAACAGCGGGAAATAGTCGTACTGGTTCTCGAAGTTGCCGCCGCCGGAACCGACGTACACGCCGGTGCGGTCGTTGAACGCCTCGCACGCGGCCGCATCGAGTGTCGAACGCTGGGGCAGCCAGCCGGCCGCATCGACGGCACGTTCCGCGGCAAAGATGCCGTAGAAGTCCGTGCGCCGGATGAGTTTGTGCACCTTGCGGTCCGGCACCAGTTCGCGCAGCCCGGGTTCGTGCACCTCGGCGCCGAGGTTTCGCGGCCAGCCGGCGGTGTCCCAGGCGGTGACCGGCGCGATGGCCGAGCGCCCGTCGAACAGCGCCGTGGCGATGTCTGCGGGCGTACTGCCCAGGCCGCAGACCGCGCCGCTGCCGGTGATGACGATCGCCGGATCGCCGCTCATGCCCGCGTACCCGCCAGCGCGTCCGTGAGGTCCGGCCGCCGCAGCGCCAGGCAGCTGTTCGAGCCGCCGAATCCCAGCGAGTTCGACAGTGCGACACGCACCTCGCGTTCGCGTGCCTGGTCGCGCACGATGTCGATGCCATCGGCGGCGGGATCGGGCGTGTGCAGATTGGCGTTCACGGGCAAGCGACCGTGGTGGATCGCCAGCGCGCAGACCACTGCCTCCACGGCGCCGGCGCCGGCGATCAGATGACCAATCACGCTCTTGGTCGAACTCACGGCGACGTTTGCGAAACCGGCCCCGAAGACCGCGCGCACGGCCGCGCATTCGCTGCGGTCGTTCATCTGCGTCGAGGTGCCATGGGCGTTCAGGTAATCGACCTCGGCGGGGTCCGCACCGGCGCTCCACAGTGCCTGACGCATGGCCTGGATCGGCCCGTCGCCGGACGGGTGCGAATCGGTGATGCGGTAGCTCGAAAGCGAGTTGCCGTCGCCGGCGAGTTCGGCATAGATGCGCGCCCCGCGCCGCCGCGCCGCCTGCCACTCCTCAAGCACGAGAAACCCGGCCCCCTCGCCGAGCACAAAGCCGTTGCGCGTCTCGTCGAACGGTCGGCTGGCGCGTTCGGGCGCGTCGTTGTCCGGCGAGACCGCGTGCAGCAGACAGAATCCGGCGAGGCCGACCGGCGAGATCATCGAGTCGAACCCACCGGCGAGCGCATAGTCCGCGCCGCCACGGCGGATGAGTTTCATGGCCGTGCCCACGGCCTGCCCGCCGGAGGCACAGGCGGTGTGCACCGAACTCGCGTAGCCGCGGATGCCGAAACGCTTGAGCAGCAGCGCGATGCCGGCGGTCGACTGGCTGCGACAGAACGCTATGGGATCCTGCGCCGCCGGGTTGTCGAGCAGGCGCGCCGGGTCGAGCATGCCATCGCGGGTGCTCCCGGCATGGATTGCGGCGAGATCGTCGAACGTGCCGCCCATCATGCCGGTGCCCACCGCACAGCCCCAGCGCGAGGCCGTGCCGGGAGCAGGCCGGATCCCGGCATCGCGAATGGCCTGTTCCGCGGCCGCCAGTGCAAAGGCCTGGGCACGCCCGGCGTACTTGAGCAGGCGCCGGTCGTCGATGACTGCACGGACGTCGAAGCCCTTGACCTCGGCGGCGATGCGGGTCGAAAAGCCGCTGGCGTCGAACAGGGTGATCGGGCCGGCCGCGCTGCGCGCGGCCAGCATGGCATCCCAGCTGCTCGCAACGTCGTTGCCGGCCGGCGTGACCAGTCCGACCCCCGTGACGGCGACGCGGCGCAGTTCAGACATTCGCCATCGCCCCCGCCCGCACTTCGGCGCGGGCCTGCGCGACCCGACGCCCGGCACAGGTCGCAAGCAGTCGCGCGGAAAGGACTTCATCGCCAACGCGCTCGATCTTCGTCTCCATCTCGAGCCTTGAGCCAGGCTCCACGAAGGCGCGCTGCTTGAGATCGGTGAGCCGCACCTCGGCCGTGTTCGAGTCGGACCAGCCCGGCACTTCGGCGGCCAGGCCACGCAGCATTTCGACGTGCCGATCGACCAGCAGGGTCGCCGGGAACACCGGCTTGCGCGGGAAATGATCGGCGAACGCCGGGGCAAAGCCGGGTACATCGAGCTGCGCAGCCAGCGATCGTCCCGGTTCGCTACGGATCACGGTCCAGGGCAATGCCGGCAGTTCGCGCAAGCGGTCCACAGCGGCGCCCGTGGTGGTCAGCAACTGGTAGCGCCCGCGCAGGTCCTCGGGGGAATCGAAATCACCGGCCGGCAGCATGGGGCCGAGGATATCGGTCAGCACGGCGGCCGGGGCATCCGCCACCCGCGCCGCGCCGTGGTAGATCACGGACTCCTCGTCGAGCCGGTCGATCCCAACCTCGAGATCGATCGTCGCACCGGGTGGAACGTCCGCGAAATAGCGCACGTCGGAAGCGATGCCCGCAACCGGCCGCAGCCGGAATCCGAGTTCGTTCATGGCGACCCAAGCGGCGAGTTGGCCAACCGCCTCGGAGGCGAGCTGCGCCGAGAAGCGCGTGATCCGTGCCGGCACGTGGAAGCGGCCCCGCGCGCGGACGCCCGGTTCGAGCACGCGGATGCGGTCGACGAACGAAAATGCGCTGTAGCGATCCGCCACGCCAGACCGGTCGGGAATCGGGCCGGGTTCAGCCCGCCGCGGCCGCATCGCGCTGCGCGCGCACGACCAGTTTGCAGAAGGTCTCGGCCGTGTACAGCCGGGGAATGTCGGCGGTCTTCAGGCCGGGTGTGAAACGCGCCGCCGGCACCTCGCTCAGGAACTCGCGCAGCCGGGCCAGGCCGGTTTCGGTGACCGTACCGTTGGCTTCAAACTCCGACTCCGCCATCTCGCCACGCGCGTCCTCGAGGATGCGCCCGCGCGGGATCTTGATCTTGAACGCCCGCTCCAGACGGAACACCAGATCGAGAAAATCGATCGACTCGGCCTCGAGATCCTCGATCAGGGAGTGCTTGAGTTCGACGTCCTCGGCATCCAGCCCGAGTGCATCGGCGATGGTTGTCGCAACCATCGGATATACGGCCTGGATGTCAGCGTCGGAAATTTCAGCCAGAGACACGTTGCAAATCACTCCATCTTGAAGCCGCCGTCGACGCCGAGCACCTGACCGGTGATGTAGTCGGCGAAGCGTGAAGCCAGAAACCATACCGCATGCGCGACATCCGCCGGTGTGCCGATGCGACGCAGCACGATGCGTGAGAGCACCTGCTCGCCGGCGGCGTCACGGACGGCCTGCGACATCTCGGTGTCGATGACGCCGGGCGCGACCGCGTTGACCAGGATGCCGCGCCGGCCGAGTTCCACCGCCAGCGCCCGCGTCAGCGCATTGATCGCGCCCTTGCTGGCGGCATAGTTGGTCTGCCCGCGCCCGCCGCGCTCGCCCGACACCGAACTGATGTTCACGATCCGACCCGCGCGCTGCATGATCATGAACGGGACGACCGCGCGCGTGACATTGAAAACGCCCGAGACGTTCGTATCGAGCACCGCTCGAACATCATCGGGCGTCAAAAGCGCGAGGAGGTTATCACGGATGATCCCGGCATTGTTCACCAGCAGATCGATGCGCCCGGCACGTTCGAACAGCGCCTCCGCGATGGCCTCGCAGGCCCCGGCGTCCGTGACGTCCAGCCGTTCGGCCCGCACCCGGCCACCTGCGGCGATGCAGTCCGCGACCACCGCTTCGGCCGCATCCGCACGGTCACGGTAGACGAAGGTCACGTCCATGCCGGCCGCGGCCAGGCGTTCGACGACCGCGCGCCCGATGCCGCGGCTGCCGCCGGTGACCAGCGCGACCTTGCCGGACAGTCCCGCGTCGGTGTCCACCGTCATCAGCCGGACACCGCGAAACCGCCATCGACGAACAGCGTATGGCCGTTGATCATGTTCGCCTCGGGCAGACACAGGAGATAGACCGCGTCGGCGACGTCCTCGGCGCGCAGCACCGGCCCGGCCGGCGTGCGGGCGGCGAACTCCGCCAGCAGCTGCTCGCGGTTCGGGAAATAGCCCAGGGCGTCGGTGTCCACGACGCCGGCATTGACGACATTCACGCGGATGCCTTTCGGACCGAGTTCCTGCGCGAGTGACCGCGCCAGCGACTCCAGCGCGGCCTTGGAAGCACCGATGAAGGCATAGTTCGGGATCGCGCGGTACGCACCGAGGCTAGACAGGGCGATGATCCGGCCGCCGTCGGGCATGCGTTCGACGGCGTGCTGGGCGAGCAGATTGAGTGCCAGCGCATTGGTTTCCATGCACCAGCGCCAGTGCTTGAGCTTGAGGTCGGACAGCGGCTTGAGCACGCCGGTCGCGGCGTTGCTGACGACGATATCCAGGCGCGGGAACTCCGCGGCGATGGCCGCGAACAGCTCTGCCACGCTGTCGGGCAGCGCGACACTCGCCTGCACCGCCAGCGCGCGGCGCCCCAGTGCCCGGACCTCCCCGCACAGCGACTCGGCCTCGGCATGGCTGCCGTAATAGCCGGCGATGATGTCGCAGCCCGCGCGCGCCAGTTTCAGTGCCGTGGCACGGCCGATGCCGCGCGCGGCACCGGTGACCAGCGCTGCGCGGCCGGCGAGTGGTAAGGACATCGGTTCGCGATCCGCCCCGCAGAAGGTTTGCGCGCGAGCCTACTGCAAGGCCCGGATTCATGCCACACGGCGCGAGAAAAACACCCCGAAACATGGGGTAACCTTGACCGTTTTCGCGCACTGTACGACAATTGCCGGCCGGCTTCGGCCAAATCCTTATATTTTGATTTACTGATAGACATGCCGTCAGGCGCAGGCCCGCCGGGAAACCGGTCGGCCGAACCCGTCACGGCCGGTGCGCGCGACCGAGAACCCGCGCAGCGGCGACGCGCACTGGCGCGGCGCAGGGGTGGACCGGGGCGCGGGTGTCCCGGGGCCGAAAATCAATGCGGAGAGACGCTCCCTCATGAGTTCTGACTCGATCAATCGCAAGCGGCGCAACCTGCTGATCGCGACCACGGCGGTGGGTACCGTCGGCGCGGTCTACGCGGCCGTGCCCTTCGTGGCCTCCATGCAGCCCAGCGACAAGGCCCGCGCGGCCGGTGCGCCTGTGGATGTCGACATTGGCAAGCTTCAGCCCGGCCAGCGCATCACCATCCAGTGGCGCGGCAAGCCGGTCTGGATCGTGCGCCGCACCGAGGCCATGCTCGCGTCGCTGCCGGTGCTGGCCGCGCAGCTTCGCGATCCGGGCTCGGAGAAATCCGAACAGCCCGATTCCTGCCGCAACGAGGGCCGTGCGATCCGCAGCGAATACCTCGTCGTGGTCGGCATCTGCACGCATCTCGGCTGTGCGCCGACGTTCCGCCCGGATGTGGCGCCCGATGACCTCGGGCCGGACTGGAAGGGCGGGTTTTTCTGTCCCTGTCACGGTTCGCGGTTCGATCTCTCGGGCCGTGTCTACAAGAGCGTTCCGGCACCGACCAATCTGGTAATCCCGCCGTATCGCTACCTGAGCGACACGGAAATCAAGGTCGGCGAAGCCGAAGGGGTGGCGTGATGCAGATGCTGCGCAATCTGGTCGGCTGGATCGATGACCGCTTTCCGCTGACGAAGGTCTGGAACGAGCACCTCGCCCAGTACTACGCACCGAAGAATTTCAACTTCTTCTACTTCTTCGGCTCACTGGCGCTGCTCGTGCTGGTCAACCAGATCCTGACCGGGATCTGGCTGACGATGAACTACAAGCCGTCCGCGGCCGAGGCCTTCGCTTCGGTCGAGTACATCATGCGCGATGTGGACTGGGGCTGGCTGATCCGCTACATGCACTCGACGGGTGCATCGGCGTTCTTCATCGTCGTCTACATGCACATGTTCCGCGGCCTGATCTACGGCTCGCACAAGAAGCCGCGCGAACTCGTGTGGCTGATCGGCATGGCGATCTATCTCGCGCTGATGGCCGAGGCGTTCATGGGCTATCTGCTGCCCTGGGGCCAGATGTCGTACTGGGGCGCGCAGGTGATCATCTCGCTGTTCGGCGCCATTCCGTATATCGGCGAGGGTCTCGCGGAGTGGATTCGCGGTGACTACGTCGTCTCCGACATCACGCTGAACCGCTTCTTCGCGTTCCACGTGATCGCCGTGCCGCTGATCCTCGTCGCGCTGGTGTTCGTGCACATCGTCGCCCTGCACAAGGTCGGCTCGAACAACCCGGACGGCGTCGAGATCAAGAAGAAGAAGGGTGCCGACGGCAAGCCGCTGGACGGCATCCCGTTCCACCCGTACTACACCGTCAAGGATATCGTCGGCGTGGTGGTGTTCCTGATCCTGTTCGCGCTGGTGATCTTCTACGAGCCGACGTTCTGGAACTGGTTCCTCGAGCGCGACAACTTTCTGCCGGCCGATCCGCTGGTCACGCCCGAGCACATCGTGCCGCTGTGGTACTTCACGCCGTTCTACGCGATTCTCCGCGCGATTCCGGACAAGCTGACCGGCGTCCTCGCGATGGGCGCGGCGATCGTCGTGCTGTTCTTGCTGCCGTGGCTGGACCGCAACCCGGTCAAGTCGATCCGCTATCGCGAGACGCTGTTCAAACCGCTGATCGCCGTGTTCGTGATCACCTTCGTGATCCTCGGCTATCTCGGCACGCAGCCGGCGACGGCCGCGTTCTCGGAGGCCGCGTTCCGGCTCTCGGAGCTGTACTTCGGCTTCTTCCTGCTGCTGATCGTCTACAGCCGGGTGCGCTCGGCGGGCACCTATCGCACGCTGTTCGTGCTGGCGATGGTCGTCGTTGCGGGCATGGACTTCCTGCGCTACCTGGCCGACCAGGAGCGACTCGGATTGATTCTGACCAGCTCGCCGGTGGTGATCGTGTATTTTGCGGTGTTCCTTCTGCTGGCCGCCGCCGCGCCTGCGCTCATGCGTGCGCGCGAAGTTCCGGATCGGGTGACAGGCTGATGAAAACGATTCTGTTGGCACTTTCGCTGCTTGTCCCGTCGCTCGCGCTCGCCTCGAGCGGTCACGGCCCGAAGCTGGACCACGCGAACATCGATCCTTCGGACGTCGGCTCGCTGCAGCGTGGCGCGAAGTACTTCGTGAACTACTGTCTGGGCTGCCATCAGGCCGCGTACCTGCGCTACGAGCACATCGCGCGCGACCTCGAGCTGACGCACGATCTGGTGAAAGACAACCTGATGTTCACGGGCATCAAGATCGGCGACACGCTGACCAATGCCCTGCCAGCGGCCGAGGCGCGCGAGTGGTTTGGTAACGTGCCGCCCGATCTGTCGCTGATCGCCCGCGCGCGGGGGGTGGACTGGCTGTACACCTATCTGCGGACGTTCTATCTGGATGAATCCCGCGTACCGATCGGCGTGAACAACCTGGTGTTTCCGGGCGTCGGCATGCCGCACGTGCTCGCCGACCTGCAGGGCCTGCAGAAGGCCGTGTTCGTGGACGAGGAGCGCAAGGTCGACGGCGAGACCCACACCTATAAGAAGTTCGACCGCTTCGAAATCGTCGAACCAGGCTCGATGTCGGCGGACGAGTACGACACGGCCGTGCGCGATCTCGTGAACTTCATGGCCTACATGGGCGAACCGGCCGAGATCGAACGACTGCACATGGGCAAGTGGGTCATCGGGTTCCTGATCCTGTTCGGGCTGCTCGCCTACGCGCTCAAGAAGGAATACTGGCGCGACCTGCACTGAGGCAGGGCGTCACGGTCTGGCGATTGCGAAACGGCGACACACGGAGAACGGCATACTGTGCTGACGATCTACTCTGACCCGCGGGGGGTGGACAGCCACCAGATCCGCTGTGTGATCGGCGAGAAAAACGTCGCAATCGACATCGTCGACGCGGAACTCGCAAACCTCCCGGAGGATGTCGCGGACGTCAACCCGTACGCGAGCCTGCCGACCCTGGTCGACCGCGACCTCGCGCTGTACTTTCCGCACGTCATCATGGAGTACCTCGACGAGCGTTTTCCGCATCCGCCGCTGATGCCGATCGACCCCATCGACCGTGCACGGGCGCGCGCGAACGTGCGCCAGACCCAGGTCGACCTCTACGCACCTCTCAAGGTCATTCTGGACAACCCGGGCACCAAGATTGCCGACCAGGCCCGTGACCTGCTGACCGCGCGCATCACCCAGCGGCTGCCGGTGCTCGGTGCGAAAAAGTTCTATCTGTCCGACGAAGTCACGCTGGCGGACTGCTCCATCGTGCCGCTGCTGTGGCGGCTGCCCAGCGTCGGCATCGAATTCCCGCGTCAGGCGCGCTACAAGGCCCTGCACGACTACTGCGACCGCATGTTCCTGCGTCCGTCGTTCCGCAGCAGCCTGACCGAGTTCGAGCGCGAAATGCGCTGATGACCGCCGCGCGCCGCCGGGCGCGCCCGCACGATGACCTCGAGCCGCCCCTACCTGCTGCGCGCACTCAACGAATGGATCCTCGATAACGACGCCACGCCGCATCTGGTGGTGGACGCCAGCGTTGCGGGCACGGTCGTGCCGGCGGAGTTCGTGAAGGACGACCAGATCATCCTGAACATCGCACCCAACGCCGTGCACGCCCTGGTGCTTGGCGATGACTGGATCACCTTTCGCGCCCGCTTCGGCGGCCAGCCGCGCGACATACAGGTACCGGTGACCGCCGTGCGCGCGATCTACGCACGCGAGAACGGCGAAGGCATGGTGTTCCCGCCGGACGGCAGTGAACCGCCGCCCGAGGGCGGCCCGGACGACGGCGACTCGACGCCGGCGCGCGGCAAACCGAACCTGAAACTGGTGCGCTAGGGAAACTCTGAATTGTCAGAGTTTCCTGCGGCACATGGACGTGCCGCCATTTTCAACGGGTGTAACACATTGAAAATGAAAGAAAACGAAAAATCGCACTTTTTCGGGCTCAAAGCTCTGGCAATTCGGGATGGATTGATCAGAGCTTCCCTAGGGCCTGTTCGCACTACGCTTGGCGCAGCGTTGCTGCCCCAAAATCCGTCAGGCAAGGCGCGAGGAGAGCGGTTTAGCGTGCCTAAATGAACGACGAGCAACACAGCATGACGGATTTTGGGGCGCAACCCCGCGGGACGGGGCCGTTGTGGTGTCCAACCGCGTTGCGGTTCGCTGATGTACGTCAAGTACACTGCGCTCACAGCGCCTTGTTGGCCACAACAACGGCCACCGTCGCTGCGTCACGCGTAGTGTGAACAGGCCCTGGTGTCCCGCTACGCGCGCTCTTTCTGCGCCGTGGAATTGATGATCGATTCGCCATTGCCCCAGTCGAACGCGGCGAATCGCCGGCCGACCATGTCGATGGACCCGGTAAACCGAGCGCCCCCACCGGTGGTGTAGTCGAACCCGTAGCGACGCGCCGGGACGAGCCGCTGGCCGTCGTCGCGGGCCAGTCGCAGCCGCGCGAGCGCGACGGTCTCGTCGAGCAGCTGCAGGTCGTGACGCGAACACCACTCGCGCGCGATGCCCGTCGCAATCTCGCGCGCACGCAAACTGTCGAGCCAAAACCAGACGAGTGCGAGCAGCAGTCCGAAACCGATGACATAACCCATGGTGGTATCGTGCGCGCCGCGTACGCCGCCGACAAGTATCCCGTGAACGACACGACCAGCAATCCCGCACCGCGCCGCACCTTCGCGATCATCTCGCACCCGGACGCCGGCAAGACCACGCTGACCGAAAAGCTGCTGCTGTTCGGCGGCGCGATCCAGCTCGCCGGCACGGTCAAGGGCCGCAAGGCCGCCCGTCATGCGACCTCCGACTGGATGCAGATGGAAAAGGAGCGCGGCATCTCGGTGACGACCTCGGTCATGCAGTTCGAACACGGCGACTGCGTGATGAACCTGCTCGACACGCCCGGACACGCGGATTTCTCCGAGGACACCTACCGCACGCTGACGGCGGTCGACTCCGCGCTGATGGTCATCGACGTCGCCAAGGGCGTCGAGGAACGCACCATCAAGCTCATGGAGGTCTGCCGGCTGCGCGACACACCGATCATCAGCTTCATCAACAAGCTCGACCGCGAGGGCCGCGAGCCGCTGGAACTGCTCGACGAAATCGAATCCGTACTTGGCATCGAATGTGCGCCGATGGCCTGGCCGATCGGCATGGGCAAGCGTTTTCGCGGCGTGTTCGATCTGTATGCCGACCGCATCCATCTGTTTGCGGCACAGCACGGCGGCAAGATCCGGACCGGCGAGGTCATCAATCGCCTGGACAATCCGCGCCTCGACGAACTGCTCGGCGGCGACGCCCGGGAACTGCGCGACAACGTCGAACTCGTGCGTGGTGCCGCGGCCCGGTTCGATCACGCGGCGTACCTCGCGGGCAAACAGACGCCCGTCTACTTCGGCTCGGCGATCAACAACTTCGGGGTCGGCGAACTGCTCGATGCGATCGAGCGCTACGCGCCCGGACCGCTCGCGCGCGAGACCGACGGTCGGGAGGTCGCCCCCGAAGAGGAGAAGCTCTCCGGCTTCGTGTTCAAGATCCAGGCGAACATGGATCCCGCGCATCGCGACCGCATCGCCTTCATGCGCCTTTGCTCGGGGCATTTTCGTCCGGGCATGAAGCTGCACCACGTGCGCCTCGGTCGCGACATCACGGTGGCGAACGCGCTGACCTTCCACGCCGACAAACGCGAGCACATCGAGTCCGCCGAACCCGGCGACATCCTCGGTCTGCACAATCACGGCACGATTCAGGTCGGCGATTCATTCACCCAGGGCGAGAAGCTGCGCTTCACCGGGGTGCCGTTCTTCGCGCCGGAGCTGTTCCGCCGCGTCGTGCTGACCGATCCGCTGAAATCCAAGGCCCTGCTCAAGGGCCTGATCCAGCTCTCCGAGGAGGGCGCGACGCAGATCTTCCGGCCCATGCGTTCGAACGACCTGATCCTCGGCGCCGTCGGCATCCTGCAGTTCGACGTCACCGCGCATCGCCTGCGCTCGGAATACGGCGTGGAATGCCGCTTCGAGGCCGTCAACGTTCACACCGCGCGCTGGATCCGCTGCGACGACGCCAGACACCTCGAGGAATTCCGCACGAAGGCCTCGGACAATCTGGCGTTGGACGGCTCGGAGGCCCTGGTCTATCTGGCGCCGACCCGCGTGAACCTTGAACTCGCGCGCGAGCGCTGGCCTAAAATCGAATTCGCCGCAACGCGAGAGATTCGATGAGCGCCAGCTACAAACTGCATACGCTTGAACTCGGCCCGATGGCGAACTTCGTGTACGTCATCGAAGACATCGCGAGTCGTCGCGCGGCCGTGGTCGACCCGGCCTGGGAGGTCGAAGCGATCCAGCGGCTGGCGCGCGAGCAGGACCTCCGCATCACCGACATCCTGCTCACCCACAGCCACCACGATCACATCAACGGCATCGACGCGCTGCGCGCGCACGCCGACCCACGACTGCATCTGCTGAAGGCCGAGGCGCAATTCTGGGGACGGCACACGGACCTGCCCACCCTGCACCACGGCGGCGACCGCATCGCCCTGGGCGATACCGAGATCGAGGTGCTGCACACGCCGGGCCACACTCCGGGATCGGCCTGCTATCGGCTGGGTCGCGACCTGATCACGGGCGACACCCTGTTCGTGTTCGGTTGCGGTCGCTGCGATCTCGCCGGCGGCGACCCCAACCAGATGTTCGACACCCTGCGCCGGCTGGCTGCCGAACAGACGCCGGATACGGTCATCCGCCCCGGGCACAACTACTCGGTCACGCCGACCTCGACCATCGCCGAGGAGCGCGCCGGCAATCCCTTCATGCACTTCGACGAACGCGCCGCGTTCGTGAACTACCGCATGCACGTGCACGACCGCGTGCGCCACGAGCCGTATGACGCCGAACCCGGAGGCAAACATTCATGATGGAACCATCGGAAGTCGAAGACCTGATCCGCGCCGGTATGCCCGATTGTGAGGTTACCGTCAGCGGCGACGGCAGCCACTTCGAGGCCGTCGTCGTCAGCCCCGCCTTCGCCGGGCTTTCGGCCGTCGCGCGCCAGCGGCTCGTCTACGCGACCGTCAACGCCGAAATCGCCAGCGGCCGCCTGCACGCCCTGTCGTTCAAGACCTATACTCCTGAGGAGCAGCCATAAACGCGCTCACGGCAGGAGAACGATCATGTTTCTCAAGCATCGCGAAAACGGCCATCTGGTCGAGGTCCTGAGCCTCGCCGACCTGTTCAACCCGAACCACCCGAACATCGTCGGGCGCTACCACTACGGCGAGGAGATGCAGGACGCCGAGAAGTTCGGGAAGTCTGCTCTCGTCTTTCCATCCGGCGAGGCGCTGCCACAATGCTGGCGCGACGTGCACTACCGCGACGACGAACTGGCGCGCTGACGCTCGCGCTGGCCCTGCTCGCGACGCAGCCCGCGGGCGCCGACGGGCTTGACGCCGCCGTGCGCGAGTTCAACCGCGGCAATCACGCCGTGGCCATTCCGGCCTTCGAACGCGCGGCCGGGGCCGGCAGCGGCGAGGCCGCGATGTTCCTGGCCTTTGCCTACCAGCGCGGGCTCGGTGTCGACGCTGACCGCAAGCGCTCGATCGAGTGGTACCGCATCGCCGCCGAACGCGGCAATCCCCATGCACAGGCCGAACTCGCGGCCCTGACCGAGGCCGGCATCGGCATGCCCGCGGATTTCTCCGAAGCAGAATACTGGTACTCACGCGCCATCGCGCAGGGCTACTGCCCCGGCGAACTCAAGCCCGGCGGGCGGCTGTTGCTGCCCTGAGTCACCGGGGCGACCCACTGAGCGCAAATGGTGCGCGGTGCGCACCCTACGAACCGGTTTGATGGAATCGGTGCAGATTGTGGAAAGACCCTTGTCCCGCCGTACCTACCCGAAAATCCGGCTCGAAGCCTGCTCGGCCTGCCAGCTCAAGTGCCCCTCCTGCCCCACGGCAAGCAAGGCGATCTTGCCAACCATTGGCAACGGATTCCTGCGTTTGGAGGATTTCCGCAAGCTGGTCGATGAAAGCCCGTGGCTCAGGGAAATCGAGCTGTCCAACTACGGCGAGATCTTCCTCAATCCACAGCTACTGAGCATTCTCGAGTACGCGCACACCAGAGGCGTCCACGTCTCGGCCGAGAATGGAGTGAACCTCAACAATGTGCGCGAAGAGGTGTTGGAGGGCGTCGTCAAGTATGGGGTCAGACGAATGACCTGCTCCATCGATGGCGTCAGCCAGTCGAGCTACGCAAGGTACCGTGTGGGCGGAGACCTGGACACGGTGATCCGCAATATCAAAACCATCAATCGTTACAAGGCGCAGTATCGATCGCCGTATCCGAAACTGCGCTGGCAGTTCATCCTGTTTGGCCACAACGAGCATGAGCTGGAAGCGGCCAGATCGTTTGCCCGCTCACTCGACATGCAATTCCGTCCGAAGCTGTCCTGGGACGAGAAGCTATCCCCATGGAGCGATGAAGTCGCAACCGGGGAATTTGGCGTTCCCTCCCGAGCGGCGTTCAAGGCGCGCAACGGGCGCGACTACATGGCCGGCATCTGTCTGCAGCTCTGGGATGAACCGCAGATCAACTGGGACGGCAAGGTGCTCGGTTGCTGTCGCAATTTCTGGGGCGACTTTGGCGGCAACGCCATGGAGGACGGCCTGCAGCAGGCGCTCTCCGGCGAGAAGATCGAATATGCGCGCAGGATGCTGATGGGGCAGGCGCCCCATCGCGACGACCTGCCGTGCAGCAACTGTGATATCTATCTGTCGCGCCGTGTAAACAATGACTGGATCAAACGACCTGAGGAAACATCGATGGCCAGGCGTTTGCTACGCGGCTTGCGTCGCAAGCTGCGCGGCGCATAGCGCGTTCGCGCCGCCGGAGGCCCGCGTTGCCTGCCGCCCGTTCAGGCGATGTAGCCCATCATCAGCACATAGTCCAGGCTTGCGGAAACACGGTTGTCACGCTCATCGTCGGTAAACCACACCTCAAACGCCGTGTGGCTCACCGGGTCGATGGTGATGCGCCGAAACTGATGATCGTGATCGTCAAACTCGAAATGAAATCCGGACAACAGGGAAAAGCCCCGCACGGGCTTGGGCGTCGTGGTCTGCTCGGTAAAAACGAAGGTGGTGGAAAAGGGGCCAAAAAAATGCGGCGTGATGCGTGTGCCCGTCAAGCGGGCATGCTGCACCACGGTGTACAGAACGCTGAAACTGAAGCTGTCATCGCCTGCCGAATCGTCCGCGAAACTGACCTCTATGCTGTGGCTGCGACGCAGGTGCCGGACACCCAGCTGACGCAGGTGGTGGTTCCGGCCGCGTGCGCCCATGATCGAGAATCCGCGCAGGACGAACAGCTCGTCGTCGTTCAGCTCGGGGATGCGCACCGTTGCCCTGCCGCGGCCGTTGCTTCGGCCGCTTGCAGCGAAGGTCGGGCGGGCCCCCAGATTCACCCACTTGGCCCACGCGGAGATGGGGTCGCCCGAACCCAGTGGATCGTTTGAATCGCCGTCACTGAGACCGATCAGGTAGCTGTCGTAATCCTCCAGTGAACGGCCGCTGGTCACGCCACCCACGATCATCTGGTTGACATGGTGATCACTGTTGGTGAATCTCAGGTCGAATCCACCAAGCGCCGAAAAAATGCCGGCCGGCATTCTCGTGGCAAACAAGCCCGCTCCGCTGTGTGAAACCATCTGGTAGATCATTTCGCGTCTCCCGCACACACGGTGCGCGGCAGGCACCCTGCGACCCCACGAATTCCCTCGGCGATCTTTGCGCCTTTGCGGTTCAAAACCGACCGCTCCCGTGCGCGGTGGGCACCCGGCGAAACATGCTCGACCAGTGGGTCATTTGGCGTGTGCCGCCAGATGTGAGCGGATGAATGTCGCGGCGCGTGTGATGGCATCTTTCGCGGCGAGATCATCCGCAAACGTACGCACGTTCGGCGGGCGGAAGTCGAAGCCACGGCCGACGCCCGGGTAGACGATCAGCGTCGCATCACGCCCCAGCGCCTTCAGCGCATCAATGCCGGTCTCGATGGAGCGGCGCCGCTGGTACTGTTCCTGCTCGCCAATGAAGATCATGACCGGCAGCTTCAGGGAGTCCACCTCGGTCGCGTAGCGATAGACCTGCATCGCCTCGGGCGCGTTCGGGTCCTGCCAGTGCGGATACCAGGACACGTAACACACCGCCGCATCGTCCTGCCGCCCGTGGGTCACGGCGGCCTTCAGGGTCATGTAGCCACCACGAGTGTGCGACGCAAGACAGGCGCGCGTGGTCGAGACATCATCACGCGCAAGCAGTACGTCGAGACCCGCCGCGACGTCGGCCTCGATCGAGTAATCGTGCTCGATCGGCAGCTTTTCGATGAAGTGCGCGCTGTAGAGGTCCGGCGCGAGCACGACGAAACCCCGCGCGGCGATGCGTCGCACCTGCCCCTGCACGAGATCGTCCAGCCCGCGGCGGCCGTGCTGATACAGCACCGCCGGGTAGCGCTGGTCGTCGTCGGGGCGCACGACCATGGCCGGCACATTGGTTTCACCACTCGGGTATTCGACCCACCCGGTGCGCAGCGGATGCGAATCGGCCGCTGCGAGCTGACCGCTGTCCCACCACGCGGCATCCCACCACCAGGCACTCGCGCCGATCGGGTTCTGGTGCGGCTCGTAGCCCTGGGCGAAGACACCGGTCGCGACGAATGCCGCAATCAAAGCAACGGAACGAATCATGCGTAACTCCTCAGAACATACTTCCTGGAACCGGTCTCACAGGAGGAAAGATCAAACGCGTGCCGCGGTCAAATCAATCGCTCGCCAATCGCCGGACTCGGGGGCGACCGGTGCATACAGCATGCGCGGCCGGATGTCGCCGACCGTATGCCGCGGCAGTGCGACCAGTGCACTCGACACGGTACCAAAGCCGTCGTGCGGTCCGACACACATGGCCGCGCCGGGCCCGTCGCTTTCCGCATGCAGGCGCGAGGCCAGCAGCCGCTGCCAGTCCGACCAGTCGTCACGGTCGGGGTCGGGCAGCGCCGCGGACCGCAACCGCCGCAAGTGCACGCGAATGCGCGCATCGTGTGTGTCGTTCAGATCGCGCGCGGTCAGCATGTGCACGCCGCGCGTCAGCGCCATCGCCTCGACTTTCGAACCACCCTCCACGAGCCGCAGCCAGTGCGCGGAAGCCGCATCGGCGACGAACAGGTTGAACGGCCGGTAGGCCGCGGGATTCAGGTCGACCAGGGCCAGCGCGGCGCTGCGCGCGTCCGGGTGTTCCAGCGCTTCGAGCACGAGCTCGCCGCGCGAACGCTTGCCGTCCTGCGGCCCGAGCGTGCCGGAACGGTTCATGACCGCGGCGACCAGCCCCCAGTCGCTGACGCCGAGCCAGCTGCCGCCGCCGACCGTGTCCAGCCCGGCGACGACCTGGCTGCGATCCGGCCAGTGGCGAGCGGGCGGGCGCGATTCGCGCTCGATGCGCTCGTCGCGGTTTGCGCCCAGCACGACGGGCCAGTCGTGACCCGGACGTAAAGCGATGATCAGCGTGCACACGCCTGAAGCATCACTTGCCGCGCGGGCGGAATCGCAGGAAAAAGTTCTCGCGCAACAACAGCAGATCCTCGACGAGTTCGAAACCCGCCGCCTCGATCTCCGCGACCGTCTGGCGCTGATCGCCGCGCACATGCTGCATGACCCAGGGCGAACTCACGCCCGGCGCCTTGCGGAAGTCGATCACGATCAGCTGCCCGCGCGGGCGCAATGCCTGGCGAATCGACGCGAGCGTGCTCTGCGGATACTCGAAGTGGTGGTAGGTCGCCGCGACGAAGGCGAGATCGATCGACTGCTCGGGCAGTTCCACCGAACGTGGATTGTTCAGCACCGTGCGCACGTTGGTGATGCCGCGCTCGCGGTTGAGGCGCTCGATGCCGTCGAGAAACGAGCGCGCGATATCCACGGCATACACCGTGCCGGACGGACCCACCGCCGCGGCAAACTCGCGGGTGTACAGACCGGTGCCGGCACCGATGTCGGCGACCGCCATACCCGGGCGCACCCGGCTCGCGGCCAGCACATCGGCGCGGCGCGCATACAGCTCGCGCTGCGGCTGCTCGAACCGCGCAGCCCACGCCTCGAAGTCGGGGTTCTCGTAATTCCTGTTCACGCCGGGACGCACACTCTGCTCGTCGAGCGCCCGCGCGGCCGTCACGGCCGCGAGGCTCAGCATCAGCCCGATCACGAGATTGCGCATCGACGTACTCCGGCAGCTCGGCAGCCCCCGCATGGCTCGTGCGGCCGCGGGTGACCGTGTAAATTTACTTCATGTCGGAGACTTCCACCGGAACACGTATCGCGCTGATCGTGGCCACCGACCGCAACGGGCTGATCGGCGCACGCAACGGCCTGCCCTGGCGGCTGCCCGCCGACATGGCGCATTTCCGTGAACTGACCATCGGCAAGCCGGTGATCATGGGCCGGCGTACCTTCGAATCACTGCGCGAGCCGCTGCCGCGGCGCACGAACATTGTCGTGACGCGCAACCCGGCCTTCCGCGCCGATGGCGCCGTGGTCGTTATCGATCTGGATGCGGCACTCGCCGCGGCCGGCGCTGTGCCCGAGGTCATGATCATCGGCGGCGCGCAGATCTACGCGATGGCCCTGCCGCTCGCCACGCGCATCTATCGGACCGAAATCGACGCGGCGTTTCAGGGCGACACCTGGTTTCCCGATCTCGACCGCCGCCAGTGGCGCGAGACGCTGCGCGAGACGCACACGGCCGACGCGAAGAACCCGCACCGCTACAGCTTCATCACGCTGGAGCGCCTGCCGTGAGCGGGCTCGTGCGGGTCGGGGCGCTGGGCTGGGACGAGCCCGAGTGGCGCAACGGCTTTTATCCGGACGATCTGCCGGAGGACTGGCGGCTCGGCTACTACGCGAACGAATTCTCGACGGTGCTCGTGCCGCAGAGACTGTGGTGGAACGCCACCGACCAGACCTGGGCCGGGTGGGCCGATCTGGTGAGCCCGGCGTTCCGGTTCTGGCTGCACGCCGACGCCGGCACGCTGCCGGGCGCGCCCGGCGCCGCGCTGACCCGCGCGGCCTCAGGGCTTGGCGGGCGGCTGGCCGGCGTGCTCTGCGAGGGCGCCTGCGCCGCGGCCGCCGCCCACGGCGCCCTGCCGGACGGCCCACCGGTCGAGACCGGCCACGCCGAGGCGGGGCTGCGGGTGTTCGGCTCCGCGATCCTGGCCACCAACCTCAGCACCCGCGACCTGCCGGCGCTGCGGGCGGTAATCGAGCGCACACGGACGCTGGCCGGCGCGAGCGAGCATGGCTATCTTTTTTTCACCCCGGCGGTCGACACCCCTGCCACACTGCACGCAGCAAACACGATTGCCGGGCTGATTTAGGACTCCGGTCCAGTCGCCGTCATACGCCCGCGCTTGTCCCGCGGGCCGCCATTGGCGAAAATTCGCGGTCCAATCCAGTTTTGGTGTCCCACCCGTCCCGACCATGAGTGCCGAACCGACCGATGTGCTGGTCGAGGTCCGCGGCCTGCGCTTCGCGCACGGCTCCCGCGTGATCTTTGACGGCATTGATCTGGACATCCGGCGCGGCGCCATCACGGCCATCATGGGGCCGAGCGGCACCGGCAAGACGACCCTCCTGAAACTGATCTCCGGGCAGCTCAAGCCCACCGCTGGGACCGTCCGCGTGGATGGCGTGGACGTGCACCGGCTGCCGCGCGCCGAGCTGTTCGAACTGCGCAAGCGCATCGGCATGCTGTTCCAGAGCGGCGCGCTGCTGACCGACATGAACGTCTACGACAACGTGGCGTTTCCGCTGCGCGAGCACACGAACCTGACGCCCGAGCTGATCCAACACCTGGTGCTCGCAAAACTCCAGGCGGTGGGCCTGCGCGGCGCTCGCGAACTGATGCCTGCGCAGCTCTCCGGCGGTATGGCGCGGCGCGTGGCGCTGGCGCGCTCGATCGCACTCGACCCGATGATGATCCTCTACGACGAGCCCTTCACGGGCCAGGACCCGATCACCATGGGCGTGCTGATCCGGCTCATTCACAAGCTGAACGACGCGGCGCGACTGTCCAGCATCATCGTCTCGCACGATGTCGACGAGACACTTTCGATCGCCGACTACGCCTACCTGATCGCCGGCGGACGCATCGTCGAGCACGGCACGCCGCAGCAGCTCGAACAGGGCGCCAGCGCGTTCACCGACCAGTTCCTGCATGCCCTGCCGGACGGCCCGGTGGCCTTTCACTACCCGGCCGCCGACTACGCCGAAGACCTGTTCGGGGCACAGCCTTGAGCCCGGTCGGCATCCTCTCGCGCCTCGGTCGCAGCGGCATGGACACGGTCGGCCGGCTCGGTCGCGGCACGCTGTTCCTGTTCGCGGTGCTGCGCGCCATACCGCCTTCGCTGCCACGCGTGCGCGTGCTGCTCGCGCAGTTCTGGTCGATCGGCGTGCTCACCGTGGCGCTCATCGGACTCGCCGGGCTGTTCGTCGGCATGGTGCTGGGGCTTCAGGGCTACTACATCCTGTCGCGCTTCGGCACCGAGCAGACGCTCGGCGTGCTGGTCGCCGCGTCGCTGGTGCGCGAGCTCGGGCCGGTCGTCACGGCGCTGCTGTTCGCCGGTCGCGCGGGTTCGTCGCTGACCGCCGAAATCGGTCTGATGAAGGCCACCGAACAGCTCGCCGCGCTCGAAATGATGGCCGTGGACCCGATGCGCCGCGTGCTCGCGCCGCGGTTCATCGCCGGCTTTCTGTCCGTGCCGCTGCTCGCCGCGATGTTCTCGGCGGTCGGTGTGTTCGGCGGCTACTTCGTCGGCGTCGGACTGCTCGGCGTCGATGCCGGCGCGTTCTGGTCCCAGACGCAGGCCAAGATCGATCTGTTCGACGATATCGGCAACGGCGTGATCAAGAGCGTCGTGTTCGGTTTCGTCGCGTTGTGGATCGCGTTGTTCGAGGGCTACGATGCCGTGCCGACCTCGGCCGGCGTCAGCCGTTCGACCACGCGCACCGTGGTGCATACGGCATTCGCCGTGCTGGCGCTGGACTTCGTCCTGACCGCCCTGATGTTCGGAGATTGAGCGATGGAAGTTTCCCGCAGCGCCGAGATCGGCGTGGGTGTGTTCGTCGCGGTCGGTCTGGCCGCGCTGTTCTTCCTGGCAATGCAGGTCAGTAACCTCGCGAGCTTTCGCCCCGAGGCCGGCTACCGCGTGACGGCGCGCTTCGACAATGTCGGCTCGCTGAAACCGCGCGCGCCGGTCACGGTCGCCGGCGTGAAGGTCGGCCAGGTCGAGTCGATCGACTTCGACAAGACCACCTTCGAGGCCGTCGTCACGATGCTGATCGCCGAGCGTTACAACACGCTTCCGTCCGATTCGAACGCGAGCATCTACACGGCCGGCCTGCTCGGCGAGCAGTACGTCGGCATCGAGCCCGGCGGTGCGAACGACAACCTCAAGGAAGGCTCGGAACTGCGCCTGACGCAATCCGCCCTGGTGCTGGAGCGACTGATCGGGCAGTTCCTGTTCTCCAAGACCCAGGAATCCTCGCCGCTGCCGCCGCCCCCGTTGTGATCACAACCAGCCGCGCCCTTGTCCTGCTGCTGATCGCGTTCGCAGGCAGCGCCGCCGCCGAACGCGGGGACCCGCGCGCGCTGGTGGAAGGCACGACCTCCGCGGTGATCGCGGAACTACGCGAGCGCCGCGCCAGCATCGAACAGTCCCCGAGCGAACTGGCCGCGCTGGTCGACCGGCTGATCGTGCCGCATTTCGACTTCGAGCGCATGGCGAGCTATGCCCTGGGCAACTACCAGCGCCGCTTCAACGAGGCCTCGCGCGCGGAGTTCACGGCGCTGTTCCGGACCCTGCTGATCTCGACCTATGCAAAGGCCCTGCTGGAGTTTCGCGACCAGCTGATCAACGTCTCACCGCTGCGCCTGAACCCCGGCGACGACGACGTCATGGTGCGCACCAAGATCATCGAGGGCGGCGCACCGCCGCTCGCGATCGACTACCGCCTGCACTACGGCGAGTCGGGCTGGAAGGTCTACGACATGTCGATCGAGGGCGTCAGCGTTGTATCGACCTATCGACGCAGCTTCGCAAGCCATATCCGCCGCCACGGACCGGACAGCCTCATCGAGCGCATGCGCGACCGCAATGCGGCGGAGTCGCCGGCATGAGCCTCGCATGGCTGAACGAGACGGCCCGCGGCGAATTCCAGGCCTCGGGCGACCTGACGTTCGAATCGATCATGGAACTGCTCGAGGAATCGCAGCCGCTGCTCGCGGCACGCCGCGAAGCGACGATCGACCTGTCGGCGATCGGCCGCGCCGACAGCGCCGCCATCGCACTGCTGGTCGAGTGGCGCCGGCGTGCCCGGCTCGACGGCCGCACGCTGCGCTTTCGCGGTCTGCCGCAGTCGCTGCGCGACCTGCTGGAACTGTCCGAACTCACCGAGCTGCTCGACTGAGGCCCTGCCCATGGATCGTCTGATCATCACGGGCGGCACCCGCCTGACCGGCGACGTGCGCATCTCCGGCGCCAAGAACGCCGCGCTGCCAATCCTGGCCGGCGCGCTGCTGGCCGAAGCGCCGGTCACCATCGGCAACGTCCCGCACCTGCAGGACGTCACGACGACCATGGAACTGCTCGGGCGCATGGGCGTGGACCTGATCGTCGACGAGCGCATGCACGTCCACGTGGATGCGCGCTCCATACACACCTTTGCCGCACCGTATGACCTGGTCAAGACCATGCGCGCGTCGATCCTCGTACTCGGCCCGCTGGTAGCGCACTTCGGTCGCGCCGAGGTCTCGCTGCCGGGTGGTTGCGCGATCGGTTCACGGCCGGTCGACCAGCACCTGAAGGGCCTGACCCGCATGGGTGCCGAGATTCACGTCGAGCGCGGTTACATCAAGGCGCGCGCCGACCAGCTGCACGGTGCGCGCATCGTCATGGATCTCGTGACCGTGACCGGCACCGAAAACCTGATGATGGCCGCAACCCTGGCGAAAGGCACGACGATCATCGAGAACGCCGCGCGCGAACCGGAGGTCGTGGACCTTGCGAACTTCCTCAACACGATCGGCGCACGCATCGAGGGCGCCGGCACGGACTGCATCGAGATCGAGGGCGTGTCCGCGCTCGGCGGCGGCGAATACGACGTGCTGCCCGACCGCATCGAATCCGGCACCTACCTGGTCGCCGCGGCCATGACCGGCGGACGTGTTCGCCTGCTCGACACGCGCCCGGAACTGCTCGACGCCACGCTCGACAAGCTGCGCGAGGCCGGCGCCGACATCAGCACGGGCGAGAACTGGATCACGCTCGACATGGGCGGGCGGCGCCCGCAGGCCGTCGACGTGCGCACCGCGCCGTTTCCGGCGTTTCCGACCGACATGCAGGCGCAGTTCACGGCGCTGAACGCGATCGCCGAGGGCGTGGGCACGATCACCGAGACGGTGTTCGAGAACCGCTTCATGCACGTGCTCGAGATGCAGCGCATGGGTGCGGACATCGAGCTGAAGGGCAACACCGCGATCTCGCGGGGCGTGAGCAGGCTCACGGGCGCGCCGGTCATGGCGACCGATCTGCGCGCGTCGGCCTCGCTGGTGCTGGCCGGACTGGTCGCCGACGGGGAAACCAGCGTCGATCGCATCTACCATATCGACCGCGGCTACGACTGCATCGAGGAGAAGCTCTCCGGCATCGGTGCAAAGATCCGCCGCGTACCGTCATGAGTCGACCACTGACCATCGCCGTATCCAAGGGCCGCATCTTCGAGGAGACGCTGCCGCTGCTCGCGCGTGCCGGCATCGAGCCGGCCGAAGACCCCGTCACCAGCCGCAAGCTGATCCTCGAGACCTCGCGTCCCGATGTGCGCCTGGTCGTGATCCGCGCCGCCGATGTGCCCACCTTCGTCGAATACGGCGCGGCCGACATGGGCGTCGCCGGCAAGGACGTGCTGCTCGAACACGGCGGCGCCGGGCTTTACGAGCCGCTGGATCTGGGCATCGCGCGCTGCCGGCTGATGGTCGCCACCCGCGACGGCCAACCGCTGCCCGAAGGGCGCATCCGCATCGCGACGAAGTATGTGCGCACCGCGCGTGCCTGGTTTGCCGCGCGCGGCCAGCAGGTCGATCTGATCAAGCTGTACGGCTCGATGGAGCTCGCGCCACTGGTCGGACTCGCCGATGGCATCGTCGACCTGGTCGACACCGGCGGCACGCTGCGCGCGAACGGGCTCGCCGCGACCGAGACCCTCGCGACGATCAGCTCGCGGCTGATCGTGAACCCGGGGGCACAGAAGATGAACCACGCGGCGGTCGCGGCGCTGGTTGACCAGCTTGCAGCCGCGGTGAGGGCCGCCGCGGCCTGAGCCGCTGCGGGCGACGCATTCATGACCAGCAACACCACGGTTCGCCTGCGCCGGCTCGACGCCAGCGCGCCCGACTTCATGCGCGAGCTCGACGCGCTGCTGGCATGGGAATCGGTCGCCGACGCGGAACTCGAGACCAAGGTCGCCGCCATCATCCAGGATGTCCGCGACCGCGGCGACGCCGCGCTGATCGACTACACGGGCCGCTTCGACCGCTGGCAGCCCGCCGATGCGGCCGCACTGGAACTGCCGCGCGAACGTCTGGCCGAGGCGCTCACACGCATCGACGCCGCGCAGCGCGAGGCGCTGGAAACCGCGGCCGCGCGCATCCGCCGCTACGCCGAACGCCAGCGCATCGAGCCCTGGACCGTAACCGAGGCCGACGGCACGGTGCTCGGCCAGCAGGTCGCACCACTGGACCGCGCGGGCCTCTACGTGCCCGGTGGCAAGGCCGCGTATCCGTCGTCGGTGCTGATGAACGCAATCCCGGCGCATGTCGCCGGCGTCGGCGAGATCGTCATGGTCGCGCCGACCCCGGACGGCGTGCTGAACGAACTCGTGCTGGCCGCGGCTGCGGTCGCCGGGGTCGATCGCGCGTTCCGCGTCGGCGGCGCGCAGGCCGTCGCGGCGCTGGCCTGGGGCACGCAGTCCATCCCGGGCGTCGACAAGATCGTCGGCCCCGGCAATGCCTGGGTCGCCAACGCCAAGCGGCAGGTCTTCGGCCGCGTCGGCATAGACATGATCGCCGGCCCGTCGGAGATCCTCGTGATCTGCGATGGCGGAACCGACCCGGACTGGATCGCCGTCGACCTGTTCTCGCAGGCCGAGCACGACGAGGACGCACAGGCCATCCTGCTCTCTCCCGATGCCGCATTCTTGGATGCCGTCACGGTCGCGGTCGAGCGCCGCATCCGCGAGATGCCGCGCGCCGAAATCATCCGCGCGTCGCTGGAGCGTCGCGGCGCGCTGATCCAGGTTCGCGATCTCGCGCACGCGGCCGAGCTCGCCAACCACATCGCGCCCGAGCATCTCGAACTGTCGGTCGCCGATCCCGCGGCGCTCGCAAAGAACATCCGCCATGCCGGCGCGATCTTCATGGGCCGGCACACCGCCGAGGTGTTCGGCGACTACTGCGCGGGCCCGAACCACGTGCTGCCGACCTCGCGCACGGCGCGCTTCTCCTCGCCGCTCGGGGTGTACGACTTCCAGAAGCGTTCGAGCCTGATCGAGTGCTCGCCGAATGGCGCGGACACGCTCGGGCGCGTCGCGATGACGCTCGCGCGCGGCGAAGGCCTGGAGGCCCATGCGGCCTCGGCCGAGTGCCGCGTCAAGCGCTGAGCTGGATGCCGGGACCATGAGCGAGCCCGCCACCCGCTGGATCCGCGCGGAGGTCCGCGCGCTGTCCGCCTACCACGTCCCGCCCGCGTTCGACGGTATCAAGCTCGACGCGATGGAAAACCCCTACGCGTGGCCCGGCGAACTCAGCGCGGCCTGGCAGGCGCGGCTCGCCGACGTCGCCGTCAACCGCTATCCGGACCCGCAAGCCACCGCGCTGAAACAACGCCTGCGCGCAACGATGGGCATCGCGCGCGACGCCGGCCTGATCCTCGGCAACGGCTCGGACGAACTGATCCAGATCCTCGCGCTCGCAGTCGCCGGTCCCGAAACGGTCGTGCTCGCGCCGGGCCCCAGCTTCGTGATGTACCGGATGATCGCGCAGTTCGCCGGCATGCGTTACGTGGAGGTGCCGCTGGGCGAGAACTTCGAGCTGGATCTCGACGCCATGCTCGCCGCAATCGCCGAACACCGCCCGGCGCTGACGTTTCTGGCCTGGCCGAACAACCCGACCGGCAACCTGTTCGCGGTGCGCGATGTCGAGCGCATCATCGAGGCCAGTCCCGGGCTCGTCGTCGTCGACGAGGCCTACGCGCCGTTTGCGCAGACCAGCCTGATCGGACGCGCCGGCCGCCCCGATCGGCTGCTCGTCATGCGTACCCTGTCGAAGCTCGGGCTTGCCGGGCTGCGGCTGGGATACATGGCGGGCGACGCGGCGCTGATCGGCGAACTCGACAAACTGCGCCTGCCGTACAACATCAACGTGCTGACCCAAGCGAGCGCCGAGTTCGCGCTCGACCACCAGCGCGCACTCGACGAACAGGCGGCGCTGATCCGCGACGACCGCGAACGGCTGTTCGCGGATCTCGCCCGCGTGCCCGGCATGCGCGTGTGGCCGAGTCGCGCGAACTTCCTGCTGTTTCGCACCCCCACGGGACAGGCACGAGCGATCTTCGACGCACTGCGTGCAGCGGGTGTACTGATCAAGAACCTCGACGGTTCACACCCGCGGCTCGCCGACTGCCTGCGCGTGACCGTCGGCACGCCGGCGCAAAACGCGGCGTTCATCGAGGCGCTGGAAGCCGCCATCGGCTAGCACCTTCCGGCTCGCCAGCGGCTATGCTGGTGAGGCGATGAGTCATCCCTACCCGCACTTGCTCGCGCCGCTGGACCTCGGTTTCACGCGGCTGCGCAACCGCCTGCTCATGGGCTCGATCCACACGGGCCTCGAAGACCGCGCGCGCGATTACGACCGGCTCGCCCGGTTCTTGCGCGAACGCGCGGCCGGCGGCGTCGGGCTGATCGTCACGGGCGGCATCGCACCGAACATCGTCGGCCGGCTCACGCCGCTCGCGGGCAAGCTCTCGAGGCCGTGGGAGGTCGGTCGCCATCGCAAGCTCACCCGGGCCGTGCATGCCGAGGACGGCAGGATCTGCATGCAGATCCTGCACGCCGGGCGCTACGCGTATCACCCGCTGTCGGTGTCGGCGAGCCGGCTGAAGGCGCCGATCGTGCCGTTCACGCCGCGCGCGCTCGGCGAGCGCGGCATCCGCGCACAGATTCGCGCCTTCGCGAACTCCGCGGCCCTTGCCCGCGAGGCCGGCTACGACGGCGTGGAGATCATGGGTTCGGAGGGCTACTTTCTGAACCAGTTTCTCGCCCCGCGCACGAACCGCCGCAGCGATGGCTGGGGCGGTTCGGCCGAGGCACGCATGCGCCTGCCGGTCGAAACCGTCGCCGCGGTGCGCGCCGCGACCGGGCCGGACTTCATCGTGATCTTCCGCATCTCGATTGCGGATCTCGTGCCGGACGGCAGCGACTTCAGCGAGGTGCTCGCGCTCGCGCACGCGCTGGAACGCGCGGGCGTGACCCTGCTGAACTCCGGCATCGGCTGGCACGAATCGCGGGTACCGACCATCGCGACCATGGTGCCGCGGGCGGCGTTCGCCGGCCTGACCGGCCGGCTGCGGGCCGCGGTCAATGTGCCCGTCATCGCGGTCAATCGCATCAACACGCCGGAGGTTGCCGAGCAGGTGCTCGCCGACGGACTCGCGGACATGGTGTCCATGGCGCGCCCGCTGCTGGCCGACCCGCGGTTCATTGCGAAGGCCGCCGCCGGCACGCCCGAACGCATCAACACCTGCATCGCCTGCAACCAGGCCTGCCTGGATCACGTGTTCGAGCGCAAGCTCGCGAGCTGCCTCGTGAATCCCGCGGCCTGCGACGAGGAGGCGTTCGCGGTTCGGCCCGCGACTGTGCCAAAGCGAATCGCAGTCATTGGCGCCGGACCGGCCGGCCTGGCCTGCGCGCTTGCCGCCGCGCAACGCGGGCACCACGTCATGCTGTTCGAAAAAGGTGACGCGATCGGCGGTCAGTTCCGCCTCGCGCAACGCATCCCGGGCAAGGAGGAATTCGCGGAAACGCTGCGCTACTACCGCACGGAACTCGCACGCGCGGGTGTTGAGACAAGGCTCGCGACCGCCGCGACGGGTGACCATCTGCTCGCGCAGCGATTCGACCACATCGTAATCGCGACCGGCGTGCGCGCACGCGTACCGCCGATCGAGGGCATCGATCATCCCAAGGTGCTGGGTTATGCCGAAGTGGTCTCCGGCCACCCGGTCGGCGGCACCGTCGCGATCATCGGCGCCGGTGGCATCGGCTTCGACGTTGCGGAGCTGCTGACCCATCCGCACATCGACGCAAACAACGACGCGGAGCGGTTCTTTCGCGAATGGTCGATCGACGGAACGCTTGCGCAACGCGGGGCATTGAGCGCGCCGTTCGACCGCCACCAGGGCGTGCCGCGCAAGGTCTGGCTGTTGCAGCGCTCCCCCACCCGGCCGGGTGCGCGACTCGCAAAGACCACGGGCTGGATCCGTCGGCGAACGCTCGCGGCGCGCGGTGTCGTGACACTGAACGGTGTTCAGTACACCCGCATCGACGACGCCGGCCTGCACATCGAAACCGCAACCGGCCCGCAGACACTGAATGTGGAAAACGTGGTGCTCTGCGCCGGGCAGGAGTCCGAACGCGGTCTTTACGAAGCGCTGCAGGATCGCCACCCGTCGGTGCACTGCATCGGCGGCGCGGAGGTCGCCGCGGAACTCGACGCCAAGCGCGCGATCGCCCAGGGCACAAAGCTGGCCTTATCGCTATAGCACGCAGGGTGCGTACCGCGCGCCGGGTTTCCGCGCCTGAGACTGCGAACGGCGCGCTGCACGTGCCTCGATTAACGCGCCCAGAGTGGACGATACGCCGCGCCAAATCCGCACAGCGCGGCCGCGAGCAGCAGCAGAGCCGGGGTTGCGAACACGGCGAACGAGGCACCCGCGACGAGGTGCGGCGCCCAGGTCCGCTCGGGATCATCCGGCAGGATCAGCAGCGGATACGGGTCACCCACCTGGGCATTTTCGAACGAGTCGGTGAGCCAGTAGCGAACGTCTGACTCGAAGACGCGATCTTCATACCCGTAGCGGATGGTCGCCATGCGCAGGTATTCCCAGCGTGTGCGATCTTCCTTGCCCGTGGACGCGATCACCGGCCGCCGCTTTTCGATTTCCACGTGGCTGATCGTGCCGGTCACGGCTACGCCGTCGAGTTCCAGACGCGCGAGGCGCGCATACTCGCTCACGCCTTCTTTCGCGGTGAGGTAGCTCAGACCAAGAAACAGGACACAGAACACCGCGAGACTTGCACGGGCGATCCATTTTCGAAGCGTTGATTTGCGACCCATATCCGCCGCAATCGCACCCGCGACTGGCCTCCAGACCGGCGAGAATATCACCGGACGTTTCCGCGAGACAGGGAACGAAATGAGCATCCCCGAAGGTAACCGAACGAACCCGCAGAGACCGAACGCCCTGGGTCTGCGGGGCGCAGGGTCAGGCTAAAAAAATGCCTGGCCCGCCGGGGCGGACCAGGCAAGGACTGGAATGCGGACCCGCACTGGGTGGAAAAGCGGGCCTTTATTCCTGGGGGTCACAGGACAGCGACACGCAATCCAGCGCAGTCGCTTCGGAGCCGAGGCCCACGCATCCGGCCGGTGGGGCTGGCCAGTCGCACGCGCCTCGATCTACAGACCTGCATGACCGGGCAAAGGTGACAGCGAGATCCGGCCCGCGCGCCGCCCGGCATCCTGACGGCACGCCCCGGCGAACGCCATCGCTCGGATTGGCTTTTCATTGCAGCCGCCGCCGGCTGTTGCAGATTGCAACCTCCGGCGTTGCCTTGTGCAGTTCGATCAAGCCGCCTGCAACGCCCGTTCATCGAACACGCGCTCGCAAAACCGCGGCCCGCGGCGCAAGATGCCCCATGGCCCGCATCTTGCCAGCAGAGCACTGATCGGCGCCGGTCGTGGAACGGATCGCGCGCCCGAAGAACTTAAACAACGACAGCCCGATCGCCATGTCTGGCGCACCGCAAGCGCAGCGATCGGCAGACGAACGAGAGGAGCGCCACCAAATGACTCTTATGAAGCGATTCACGAAGGAAGTCGTCAAAACCTTTCGCAATCTGTGGTTCCGCGATACGAACGAGCACGACATCTACGTCAACGATGTCGCGATCCGCATCCGTGCCGGCATCTTTCTGGCGATCCCCCTGTACATGGGCCTGACCCTGTACGACGTGGCCTACATGCCGACCTGGGAACCGATCATCAACACGGCCACCGATACCTACGAGACCGACTGGGACGGCCGTACGATCTATCGCGTGGACGCCACCCGCCGCGTGTTCGAGTACAGCACGCAGTCGTGGATTCTGATCTACGGCCTGTTCGAACTGTTCGCAAGCATGTTCGTCATCACCTCGCGGCTTTCGCCGACGATCCTGCTCGCGACCGTACTGGCGCGAAACAAGGACCCGGTCTGGAAACCATTGGTACCCAAACGATATGCATGGATCATCGGCATCAGCCTGATGAGTCTCTGTCTGGTGTTCTTCAACCCGGATACGTTCGCGGAGTGGGTGAACGCCATACGCGGCAAGCAGGTGTTGCCCACCACCGAGAACTACATGCCGGCGTGGATACCCAACACGATGATCTGGGTCTGTCTCGCGTTCATGTGGCTCGAATCGGTGATCGGTTTTTGCGTGGGCTGCAAGGTCTACGCGCTGATGTGCAGGCTCGGCATCCACAAGGAGCCCTGCGAAGCATGCAACAACATCGACTGGGAGGCGATCGCCCGCCGTAACGCGGAGAAACTGGCGTTGCAGGACGCGCAGGAGGAAGCCGCGCAGCGGCAGTAGCCGCCCACAGGCCCAGTGGCGGCAGTCCGCCCGTCTTCGCCGCTAGGGAAACTCTGAATTGTCAGAGTTTCCCGCGGCACATGGACGTGCCGCTCTGGCAATCCGGGACGGATTGATCAGAGCTTCCCTAGCGTCCTGCCCTGAGCGCTGCGTAGTGCGGCGCGACGTGACGCTCGATCATCGCCGCGAGACCGCCGAGTTCGGGATATTCATCGGCGATCGCCGTGATGTAGCCGAGCGTACGAGGGATGTCCGGCAGGTAGCCGGCCTTGCCGTCGCGGTGGTTGAGCCGCGCGAAGATGCCCGCGGCCTTGAGATGACGCTGCACACCCATCAGATCGAACCAGCGCAGCCAGCGCATTTCGAGTGACGCGTCCAGCACGCCACGCGCGGCGGCGAGCCGGAAATAACCCATCGCCCAGTCGACGACCCGTGCACGCGGCCACGCAATGTAGCAGTCCTTGAGCAGCGAGACCAGATCATAGGTCACCGGGCCGCAGACGGCGTCCTGAAAATCCAGCACGCCGGGATTGCGTGCATCCACGCACATGAGATTGCGCGAGTGATAGTCGCGGTGCACGAACACGCGCGGCTGTTCGAGCGCGTTGGCGACGAGTATGTCCTGCACGACCTCCCACACCGAACGCTCCGCCGCTTCAGGTTCAAGGCCCAGATGGCGCCCGAGCAGCCAGTCCGGAAACAGCGCCATCTCGCGGCGCAGCAGCGCCTCGTCGTACGGCGGCAGGTCAGCGCAGGGCGCGGCGGCCTGCATCGTCGCAAGCGCACCCAGTGCGTCGCCATACAGCCCGTCGGCCGTGGCGTTCGTCAGCGCCGGCAGGTACAGCCGGCTGCCCAGATCATCGAGCAGCAGGTAGCCGCGATCACGGTCGATGGCATGCAGGCGCGGCACTTGCACACCGGCCCGCGCCAGGGTCTCGGCGACCGCGATGAACGGGGTGACGTTCTCACGCTCCGGCGGGGCATCCATGACGATCCAGCTCCGGCCGTCCGCCACAGCGCGAAAGTAGCGGCGGAAGCTCGCATCGCCCGAGGCCGGCGCGATCGCGAGCGCGCCCGCGCCGAGCGTGGCGCGGGTCCATTCGGTGAGTTCGTCGAGACGCGGGTCCTGCGACATGGGCGGTTGAGCGAGCACGGAAACGGGCGGGCATGGTAGAACCTTTGCGCCCGGCCCTCCAGTTTTGGACGAATTCGCCCGATGTCCCCGTTCCACCGCCTGCTCAAACTGCACCAGCTTCTGAAAGACCGGCGTGTACCGCTGTCCGCACGCGCGCTCGCCGAGCGGCTGGACACCGACGAACAGGGCGTGAAGCGCGCGATTCGCGAACTGCGCGAGGAGGTGGGCGCGCCGATCGTCTATGACCGCGCACAGCGCGGTTATTGGTACGACGCGAAGGTCCGCGCGCTCTACGAACTGCCCGGACTGTGGATGGACGCGGCCGAACTCTACGCACTGCTGGCCTCCTACCAGTTGCTCGGCAGCATCCAGCCCGGCGTGATGGACGCGGCAATCGCACCGCTGCGCAGCCGCATCGAACGCGTGCTCGAAGCGCGAAGCCTCGCGGCCGATGAACTCGTGCGCCGCGTACGCATCCTGCAACGCATGCCGCGGGCGACACCGCCCGGCGCATTCCGCGCGGTCTGCGAGGCGCTGATGCAGCGCCGCCAACTGCGCGTGCTCTATCACGGCCGCGAGCGCGACGAGACGACTGAACGCGCATTGTCACCGCAGCGACTGGTGTATTACGGCGACAACTGGTATCTCGATGCCTGGTGCCATCTGCGCGACGGCGTACGCACCTTCGCGCTCGATCGCCTGCAGATTGTCGAGCAGATCGAGGAGGCCGCGCGCGAGGTCGACGCAACAGCGCTGGACGCCGCGCTGACCGGCAGCTACGGGCTGTTCGCCGGCACGCCAGACGCAGTCGCGGTACTGCGGTTCTCGGGCGATGCCGCCCGCTGGGTCGCCGATGAGCAATGGCATCCGGACCAACGCGCCCGGATCGACGCCGGCGGCCGGCTGCTACTCGAAGTGCCCTACCGCGATCCGCGCGAACTCATTGGCGACATCCTGCGCTGGGCCGGCGATGTCGAAGTGCTCGCGCCGGAAGAGTTGCGCGAGGCCTTCGTTGCACGTCTGCGCTCGGCCCTGAGCGCAAACACGGACTGACACCACTCGCCGTGCCGCGGTCATTCAGCTGCGGCTGTCGCGCACTTCCTCAAACATCGCGTGGAAGCGGTCGTAGCGCGCGCGTGGGTCGTCGGCGCCGATGATGGTCAGCGCATAGGGACTCAGCTCGGCGAACGCGACCGGTCGCAGCGCATCGCGGCGTCGCGCGGAAACGCCGAGCGTTTCGAGCAGCGCCTCGAGTCCCTTGCGGCCGAGCCCCATCGCACGCAGGTGGTCCTGGATGCGATACATCTCGAGCATGCCGTTGCGAACCAGCGCATAGCCAATGCTGAAGACAAAGCCCGATTCGTCGTCGACATCGCGTTCGAACAGGTCACTGGTGCCGGTCACGAGCCGGATGCTGTAGACGCTGAACCGCCCGCGATTGCCGGTCAGCTCCAGCAGTTGATGGCGTTCCAGCGGATTCAGCGGTGCGCGCAGGTCACCCAGACGAACCGGCTGACATACGACCCTGCCGAGTTGCAGATCAAGGCGCTCGATACAGAAGCGCTGGAATCGACGGCCGTAGGTCGGCGCGCTGATCGCCCAGCTCGCGCGGAACATCGCCGACCAGCTCCAGTGCTTGAACAGGTTCATCCAGCCACTGTTGTCCGGATGACTCCATTCGTTTTCGAGATCGAGATCCAGATACGCGTCTTCCATCAGCTGGATCATCTCGTTGCAGAAATAAAAGCCCGCACGAATCTGCTGCGGATCGTGCGGCATCTGGTTCAGAAGTTGAACCAGGTCATCCTGTGTCCGGCGGGTCAGGGCCGCGCCCTTCAGTGGCGGGGTCGCCGCCGCGCGCTTGGCCGCGGTGGAGGAACCCGATTTCGGCGCGGATGAAGTCAGCTCCAGGAGGGCCGGCCATTCCGGATAGAACTGCTCGTCGAGAAAGGCGAGTTCATCACGCTTCGACAGCTCCCGATACAGCGCCTTGAGCGTTGCGGTCAGCCGTGTGAACGACCCGGCCGTCTGGCGGCTCGGGGCGATCCAGTACTCCCGCAGCCGTGCGAACAGCATGCGAATGTCACCCTGCGCCCGGTCCGCATCGCCACCGCCGTCGAACACCCGGCGACCGATCTCGAGCCCGAGGCGGCGATAGCTCTCGAACTGCGACTCGGAGAAGAACTGGTCGCCCGTCGTCTGATGCGGAAAGTCCGGGTGATACTCGGCGTACTGCACGATGTCGGTCGACATCTGCGCGATGCGCGACGCCTTGATGTAGATCAGCGTGCCGATCTGTCCGCCCCCGTAATCGATCTCGCCGACCGCGCAGGGATTGGTGCTGACGCCACGTTCGTCACGCTCGCGGATGCCGGCGATATCCACGCGAATGTCCACGCCGAGATCGATCCGGCACTTGCGGATCGCGTTGCCGAGGTCCTCGAACGTGAAGTCACCATCCGCACCACCGTCGCAGGCGATGATGTAACGGCATCGGCGACGCACGAGCTCATAAACACCCAGGTTTTCAAAATGTCCGCCATCGGACAGATACACGAACTCCGAGCGTGCATGCGTGGCGCCAAAGCCCTCGCGCAAAAAGTAACCGATTGCGAACAGTGGGCTTGAATACCGCCAGTTGCCCCGGCGCGAATACGGGTTTCCGATCCAGCGTCCGAGACGCACGTTGAAGATCGCGAGCAGCGCGGACAGTGCCGCCGTGGTGTGATAGCCCATGTTCGGGCTGGCCGCCGCACCCGATGTGGCCATGGCATCACCGAGCGTGATGCCGCCTGCGCCGGCCTGCAGCATGGTTGCACCCTCCGCGGCGAATACCTTGGTCGGCCGATACGCGCCCTGCGGGTCGTCGGGCTTTGAGAATCCACAATGGCACGGCGTCAAGGCAAATGCAGCGGCCTTGCGTTCTTGCCAGGCAAGCTGACGACCACGCACGAGATTGATCGCTGTATTGACGATTGGGTATGGCCCGATCGCGAAGCTTTGTTTGCTCTCGGCATCTAGCCCAAGCGCGGCCTCGGCCAGTGGAAAGTCGTCTTCACTTGAAAACCCAATAAACGGATCGCGGTAACGACAACCCGTTGGTGCTTGCTCATCCGGCGAGCACGCGGGCACCGCCGCACCTAGATACGCGCGCGAGAGCCGGTTGCGGTACATCTGATGCAACGAAAATGCATTAACATCAAATCGCACGGACGCAGCAAACAACAGCAAGCCCAACACGGCGATCGCGATGGCAGAAGTCCAGCCTTTGCTAAGCTCAGTCTGCCGCGCTTCATAAACACAAAGGCGCTCTGAAAAAGTGGGTTCAACAGGGTTCGTTTTTTCGATATTCAGCGCAAGACCATTCCCGCCCTGTACTTCAGCGATCTGCGCAGACCATGCTTTGGAGTCATCTAGATTAGAGCTGTCTAGCTTCGAGAATTCATTTGAAATCTCCGACCATTCGCCATCCGTGAAGTACACAAGTCCACGCTCCACGCCGACTGACAACAGCACGACCAGGCCGGCGAGAAACACATACGGCGCAACGGCGAGCAGCAATCGGCGGGCGATACCGTCCGAGCCGTTGCCGGCCGCATTGCGGCCGGCGAGCAGCCCGGCGATGGTCGTCACGATCCAGCCGGCGGAAATGGTGTTGGTCACCCAGTCCGCGGTCAGCTCGACCAGAAACGGCCCGAACAGGGCGGCACCAAAGACGGCCAGCCAGCCGAGCGCGGCAATCATCAGGATGCCGCCAAGGCGGCTCAACCACTCGCGTTCAAGCGTGTCGAAGTCATGTGAGGCGAACCCCGTGTGGATGAACGCGATCAGCACCAGCAACCCCAGCGTCATGGGCACGCCGAGGGTCGTCGCGGTGATGGAACTGCCCTGTTCGGCGAGAAGGCTCGCAACGAAGGCCGTCAACGCACCGGCGGCGATGCCTGCCAGCGCGCCCCACATCGCGATCTTGAACCAGCGTCGCCCACCGATGGCACCGCGTTCATCGCCCCAGTGTCTGCGTGCGCTCACACCGGCGATCACCCAGATCAGGGTGGTGAGCGCCGCGACAAACGCCCAGACGATCCACCAGCGATTGGCCATGTAGAACTGCGGTTCGATCCCGACCAACCCGATGTTCCCGTGTTCGTAGAGCAGCGGCACCCCGATGCCCAGCAGCCATGCCGCGCAAAGGCTCGGCACCAGGATGCCGAAGATCACCGCACGCTTGCCCGTGGCATTCGGTTTCGCCGGATCGGCGTCGCCAACGTGCCCGAACTCGCGCCCGAGGAACCAGGCCGCGACGGCGCCAAGCAGGATCGACAGCAACATCACGGCGCGTATCGACAGCGCAGCCCCGTCGCCATGGGCGCGCACCAGATCCATGAACCAGGACTGCGCGCCGTTGAAAACCCTCGGGATGAGCAGAACGATCGCCAGCGCCAGTACCAGCAGGCTCAGGTTCAGCAACACGTTGCGCAGATAGGTCGCGACCAGCGCCCAGGTGTCGGCCGAAAAGAATCCGAGCCGCGGCGTCAGGTAGTTCGAAAAGGCGCGCAGAAAGCCGATCGCATGGTTTTCCGGCGCATGGGCATCGCGAGCCGCGGTCGGGTCCAGGTCCGACTCGACCGATTCAATCGGCAACTTGTCCGGATCAGCGGGGTTATCGCGCTTTTCACGCAGCAGCGCCTGCAACCAGCCGCCGATATAGCCGCCGCCCGATACCGTCGACAGGTAGTCGACACGCCGAAGCAGACCACGTTCGGCAAGTGCCTGCAGGATGCCGAGATTGAAGGTCGCCGAACGAATGCCGCCGCCGGAAAAACTCAATCCCAACAAGGACGCGTTATATGCGCGGTCTTTGGCGGATGCCGGTGTTTGGTCCTGCCGCTCGGAATCCTGACCGTCGCTGCCTTTGGAATCTCCAAGACGCGCGCGCCGCGCCTCGATGAAGTGGAGCTCCTGGTGCAGAACCGTGTCGAAATCGACCGGCTCGCCGGCGTCGCGCACCGAACCGTCGTCTGCACCAACCGAATCTGTCTTCTCCATGGATTTTCCTCCTGAATTCCCGCACGCCCCCGCATGCGATCGGCGACGATTTCAGCACCGTCGCGACCCGCAGTCGTCTCGTTCTATTGAAACAAATCCGCCCGACAAATTCCGTAAGGCACGTCCTCCGTCAGCCTTCGGCATCCGGCCCGAGTCGACCCAGGTCCTTGTCGCGGAGCCCGGTGAGCAGTGCCTCACCGGATTGGTTCACGCGAAACTCGCCGTAGCGTGCGTCGTCGTATTGCTTGCCGGTCCCTTCCTCGAAGAAGTACGCGTTCGTCGCGAAGCGCACCATGCCGGCACGCACACGGTAGCGCAGACGGACTTCGTCGGCGGCCAGCGGCTCCCCATCATCGAGTCGACGATAACGCCCCACACCGTCGGCATCGAGCGCCAGCACGAGGTAGCCGTCGCTTGCGATCTGCTCGGGCAGCTCGCGACCAACCGCAAAGCGCAGCGCCATGTAGTCGCCCTGCATCAGTGAACGCGGGTCCACCGGCGCGAGCTCGAGCAACAGCACGCGCCCATCGCGGAGAATCCCTTCCTTGCCCAGGATTGCGAAATTCACGATGGCGAGGATCGCCACGCCGAACGCAAGCGCCAGCCATTTACGCATGGTTCACCTGCGAATCCACGGCGCTGCCCGAGCGGATCACATAACGGACCGCGAGCAAGGCCAGCCCGGTCGCAATCATCACCATGGACTTCACGAGCAGCGTCGTCTGCAACGAGTAGTAATAGAAGCTCAGATACGCGAGCAACGCGATCACACCGCTGCCGAGCAGCAAGCGATTGCCATGACCGAACCCCAGGATCACGATCAGCATCGCCGGCGCGAGCCCGGGCGCAAACTGGTTCGCGACGACGATCACGCCCGCCGTCACGAATACGCGCAGGCCCGCCGCGGAGAACCTGAGCAGCCCCTGCCCCGCGAGCAACGTCGCGCAGGCCCACAGCAGCGCAATCCCGGACAGCACACGGCCGATGTGGGCATGCACCAGCACGCTGCGGTAGTCCGCCATGTCGCCCCAGTCGGCCACCATGCCGAACGCGATCACGACACCGGCCGCGACCAGCAACGCCAGCACGAAGCCGTAGCCAGCCGCGCGCATCGCCTCGGCCCGGCGTTCGCTGTGGAACTCGTGCAGCCACACCGCCGCGCTGGCAAGCGCGAACAGGCCGGGCGCGTAGTCGAGCAGGTGCAGGTCGGCCATCAGTACCGCGAATGCTGCGCTCGCCGCCATCGCGCACCAGACACGGTGCACGAAGTTGTCGACCAGGAAAAACAGCGCCGCCTGCAACACGATCATGCCGATCGCGACCTGTGCGACATCCTGCGATACACCCTTGGCCAGCCCGAACAGCACGAAGCCCTGGCCACTGATACTCACGGCCAGCGCAAACTGCTCGACGAACTCGTTCGCACCCTGAATGCGAAACAGCAGCCACGCCGCCGCGCACAGCAACAGACCGACCCCAATCGCTGCCGCCGCGGACTCGGTCGCGAACGCAAACGCCGCGCCGATGAAACCGAACATCAGCAGCGCGGCGAACCAGCCGGCGATGCCCAGCATCAGGCGCACGTACCAGGGCGAGTCGACCTCGTCGAAGGCCGGCGCCGCTCCGCACACCAGGCCATGACCGGAAAGCCGCTGCCAGAGTGCCTCGGCATCGCGGGCGTTCATCCGGCCTGCTCCTTCGCCACGCGCTTGAGCCATACGGCGCCACCGGCGGACAACCCGATCACCACCAGCGCCGTCAGCAGGAACGTATCACCGCTCGCGCGACCGAGATTGCGCAGCATGGCGCTCGCGACAATGATCACAACCGACAGCACGCCGCCGGCCAGCACGTAAAGATCGGGAATCCGCCGGCGATAGACCAGCACCGCGGCGACCAGCCACGCGGCCCAGATCGGCAGGGCGCCGCGCGCCTCCTGCGAGCCGCTCGCGACACTGAGCAAGGCCAGCGCCGTGATGAACCCGCCGCTCGCCGTCGCCAGTACGCGCGGCCCGAGCCGACCCGCAGCACCCGGGCGAATACGCCCGATCAGCTCCCAGGCAACGAGTGCAACCGTATCGAGCGCAAACAGCAGCCACTGCACGGTCACCGGGCTGAACACGATTCCCGCCAGCCCGCCGGGACGCACGTCGAAGTACAGCCAGATCGCGATGTTCACCAACGCAAGCCACACCAGCCAGAGCACGCCGGCGTTCGCGACCAGCACCCAGGGTAGGATCAGCGCGGCCCAGGCGGCGAACAGTTCGAACGTGTCGGCGCCGGTCTGGTAGGTCTGGCCGACCAGCGCGAGCAGTGCGCCGACCAGCACGACCGCGCCGAACAGGGCCGCCTGCCCGCCGGCGCGCGCAAGACCAAGCCGCCAGACGAACCCCAGCGCCGCGACGATCAGCGCCTCGACCAGCGCAAAGCGCGCGACGCGGCCGAGTTCGGCCCAGTTGTAGGCGAAAAAGAAGATCACGCCGACGCCGATCAGCGTCACGGCGGTCCACAGAAACAGGTGGCCGAGAAACGCGCGCCAGTCCGCACGCGGGGGAATCACGCCCGCCGCGGCCACGGCACGCGGCAGCGCACCCGCTTCGATGCGGCCCTGTTTCGCCCAACGCAGCACGGTCGCACGCGCGCCGGTCACTCGATGCCCTTGCCTGTCACAGCATTCGCTGCCGAATCACTCTAGCCGAACCAGCCCGGTCTCCGCAGCATCTGGGCGCCCGTTCCGTCCGACAGGACCTCCCGCCCTTGCCGACTGAACAAGCGCGCTCCGCAACCCGGTTCAAGGCGACGGTTCCCGTCCGCACGGACCCATGCTAGATTCGGATGCTGGATGATCGCGCAGTGGATACGTTTGAGGACTGCAATCGATTCCAGGACAGGCAAGGGTTTCAATCGGAACAGGGGTACAGGGCAATGAAGGGCATCTGGATCGTCATGATTGTCACCGCGTTACTGGCAGGTTGCGAGACAGCGCCGGAGAAGAAGGAAATCATCGCCAAGCCCGGACAGCGCATTGGCGTTATTTCGCTGGTCGACGAACATCCGACCCATGCCCACATGGGCACGACCATCTTCAATAACTTCCGTCGTGACAGCGCGTCGAACTGGGGCATCGGGTCCGCATTCGAACAGATGATCAGCGATCACTTTGCGAACTACTTGGAGCTTGAAGTCAAGGCGCTGGAACCGCCCAACTCGCTGCGCAAGTTGCGCACCTCGATTATCCAACACAACTCGCTCGGCTATTACCTGAATGAAAAGCTCGAACCCGAGATCGCGCGCGTTGGACTGAATAACAACGTCGACTATCTCATCTTGCTGCGCCCCAGTTGGATTGCGGCAGCCCCAAACTCGACGGTGGGCACCAGCAATTACGGACTGATGTCAAAGTGCTTTCTTGTGCTCTGCTCGATTGACCCGGTGATGGCGAGCGAGATTGTGGTTATTCAGACATCTCCGGCGAAGTATCTCGGCGGCTCGCACCCAAGATTTGGACAAGAACATCACATGCGCATGGAAGCCAGTTGGGATCCACGATCGGTTACAGACGAATTTCTGGATCGGTACAAGGAACTTGCGATCAAATCCATTGCCGAGGCCATACCAGCCGCTTCGGCCGCAGCCGGGTTGCGATAGGCATCACCCGAAGCCGTCAGCTCAAGCGCTACGGAGTCCTGGCCGGATCCTGCCGGTAGAACAGCGCAAGCTCCGCGTAGACGGCCGGCCAGATCGCCTTCAGCGGACGCGGGTCCATGAAGAACGCCTCGCTGGCCACCGCGAAGAACTCGGCAGGCGACTGCGCCGCGTAGCGATCGACGGGCAGCATCTCGCGGTAGCGCATGCGGTCCTTGAGGTCGGTGAACGCGTGCGCGAACACCCGGCTCCAGCGCTCGCGGTCCATGTCCCCATGCAGCGGCGGGAAGCCGTTGGCGGAACCGTTGCGCATGTCGAGCTTGTGGGCGAATTCGTGGATCACGACATTGTCGTCACCGGGCTCGGCCGACCCCTCGCGCGCCACGGCCGCCCAGGACAGGATCACCGGCCCGCCATGCCATGCCTCGCCGGCCAGCACGCGGGTGGTCTGGTGCACCACGCCGGCCTCGTCGGTGTAGGTGTGCAGGGCACGGAAGTCGTCCGGATAGACGATCACCGAATACCAGCCGTCGTACCAGTCGAGCCCGAGATTCAGGATCGGGATCGCGGCCTGGATCGCGATCCACGCGCCGAGTCGCAGGTCGGGCTCGATGCCGCCGGCACCGTCGATGGCCTTCTCGCGAAGAAACTGTTCGGCCAGCAGATGCAGTCGCGTGCGGGTCGCCGCATCGTAGCGGGCCACGGGGGGCAGCGCCGTACACACAGTGTTCCAAGTTTCGAAATCGATCAGCGTGCCGGGCGGGCGGCGCCCATGCCACCAGCGGCTCAGTGCGCGGATCATGGGCCGCGCGCCGGCCGCTCAGCCGTGGGTTCGCTGCGCGACCTCGCCGATGCGCCCGACCTTGTCGTTGCGCGAGAGCCGGTAGAACCGCCGCAGTTCGCGACGCAGCTCGTGAAACCGGCGCGCGACGAGGTACCCGGCGAGAAACTGGCAGTAGCGGCGCGCGTCGCCGTTTGCGGTTCGATAGCGGTCACGTTCGCTCGCGTCCAGGGCCGGATCAAACCGGATATGGTCGAACAGCACCCGAATCAAGGGCGCGCACTGGTCACTGCCGGTCTGGGCGCGCAACAGCAGTGCCGCGCAGACGAACTTGTCGATCTCGGCCTGCAGTTCGAGCTCGAGCGGTGAGACGCTGCGATCGTTGGCGGCGCACCAGCTCACGCACAGAAAGTGGCTGACCCCTTCGGCAAGCAGGGCGAATGCGCGCAGGTTCCCGCTGTGCAGTGCCTCGTCCGGGTCATCGCGGCGAAGCTGCGAGAGCGCGGCCGCCTCGATGTACACGCCCATGCGCAGGCCGGCGTCGTCCTGCGCGACCAGCAGTTGCTCCGGCGTGTCGCGCCGCGCGCCGGGCAAGGCATGCACGGCGTCATCGTCGAGCATGAAATCCTCGACCCGCACTGCACTCTCCACATCGTAGAGCGCCTCAAGCCGGGCCTGGAGCTGGTTTGGCCGCATTACTGCATCCTGCCGGTCGTCGGCAGCGGATCGATGCCATGGCCGCGCAGCTTGCGCGCCAGGCGTTCGCTGCCGGTCTTCTGCCAGAGTTCGTACAGTCGCAGCAACTGCTCGTCCGAACGCTCGCAGCGCTGCTCGCCGATCTCGGCAAGCACATCAGCAAAGCCGACGAAACGCCCGGCCAGGTCCTCGAACACGCAGCTGAGCGCCGAGTCGCGCACCGACTCCGCGTTCATCTCCGACAGCACGCCATAGGCCGTGCCGCCCATCGCGATGTAGTAATCGACGTCGATACCGCGACGACCCAGTTGACCGGCGAACAATCCCGCCACGAACAGCGCGACATCGCCCATGCGTTGCAGGATGCGCCGGCGTTCCGATTCCTGTTCGGCCTCGAGCGCGATGCCGTAGAGCTCCGCGAGCGGACGCAGCCGCCAGCCGGATTCGGTGTAGTCGTAGAAACGCTCGGAACGTGAAAAACGCACCAGCAAATCGGTGAGATACCACAGCGTTGCGGCCTCGGCGCGCAATCGCTGGGCCTGGGCGGCCGCATGCAGGGCCTGATGGAAATACTCGCGCAGATCATGCGCCCGGACTACGGTATCGGCCATGACGATCTCCGAAAAAGCAGTGACCGTGCGATCCGCGTGTACGCACGGGCCATGAGTACGCGAAAGGCATTCGCCGTCCGCATTCGGAATCGTTGCCGGGGTTCGCTCCCCTTCGACGCAGCAGGCAGGCCGGCTGAACGCCGATACCGCGGGCAACGCTCGAGCGCCGTTGCCCGCTGCTGGAAGGGGCCATGACTTCAGCCCATTCCCCGATGTGTTGATACACCCCTTGTTAAACCTTCCGGCGTTGGATGGATGCGGGGCTTTTGCCAAACATAGAACATTTTTCGCAGAAGTGGTTGTCAGCACTTGGCAAGCGCGACTGCCAAAGCTCCAATGACTATTCTTTCCGGTATGCGGTTCGCCCCGGGAATACACCTGTTAAAGGGTGCGTGGTGCGGACCCTGCGTTCCGCCCACCACCACTGCGGCGTTGGCCGCTATCACGAAGCGCGGCAACAGGATTGCGGTCTTGGTCCTCTCCTGAACGACGACTGCTCGGACGGAGGTGCCGGCAACCGTATACTGGACAGGCTCGACTCCATCCTTGACACGTTTGCCGGGCGACGAAACCTGAATCTTGCGCGGGTCGCTAATTCGACTTTCCGCAGCCACCGTTCTGCGCGGGTGGACGCCCGGCCCGACCGGGACGCCCGGCCCGACCGATTGAAATGAATCACGTCGCAACGAACCGCAAAGCCACGACCGCCGGGATGCGGGCGATCCTGTATGTCGCCGCGCTGCTGGTCGCGATCGCCGGCTACCAGCTGTTCGTGCTGACCGAGCACACGGCGACCTACTTCGCCTGGACCGTGAAACCGCCATTGACCGCGGCGTTTCTTGGCGCCGCGTACTGGGGAAGTTTTGTGCTGGTGCTCGCCGCGGCGCGCGAGCGCGAGTGGGCCAACGCCCGCGCCGGCGCGATGTCGGCGCTGACCTTCACCTGTCTGACCACGGTTGCGACCCTCCTGCACATGGATCGCTTCCACTTCGACAGCCCCGCCACGATCACCCAGGTCGCGACCTGGGCCTGGATGCTGGTCTACTGGATCGTGCCTCCCGTCTTGGTCGCGCTTGCGCTCCATCAGTCGCGTCGGCCCGGCGACGATCCCCCGCGAACCACCGCACTGCCGCGCTGGCTGCGGGTTTCGCTCGGACTGCAGGGCGCCCTGCTGGCGTGGTTCGGCGCGATGCTCTTCCTCGTGCCGGAGGTTGGCGCGCAGTTCTGGCCATGGCCATTGAGCCCGCTGACCGCGCGCGCCGTCGCCGCCTGGCTGCTCGGCATGGCGGTGGCCGCGACGATGGTCCTGCGCGAAAACGACGCGCGCCGCAGCCTGGGACCGACGGCATCCTATGCCGTGGTAGGCGCACTCGAACTCGTCGCCGTTGCTCGCTACGCCTTTACCGCGGCGAACGCCCCGAATCCGACGCCACTCGACTGGCTTCATGCCGGGGCGTGGATCTACAGCACCTTCATGCTGACGGTGTTTCTGGTGGGCGCGCTCGGATTCCTGGTCCTCCGCGGAACGGCGCGCGCCGCATCTGCACAGCGTGGCATGGGCTGACGCCGCGGTTCGCGCAGCACCAGACAAGGCGCTCGAAGCTGTCGCGCAATCCCGCTCGCGCCGTGTGTGCGACCGGTCAGAGCCGCGACCTGTACCGGCGGCCGAGCGCCAGCCCCGTGATCGCCCACGCCACCGCCGAGATCATGCCCACGCCTGCGAGCGCGGGTGCACCGAATGCAGCGAGGGCCTTGTAGGCCCAGCCGGCGGCGGCATCGCCGCCGCGATAGACGAGTGTGTCGATCGCGTTCTTGGCCTGATAGCGCTCGGCGCGGTTCACGACGGTGAACAGCATTTCGCGCGCCGGGCGAGCCAATGCGTAGTTGCCGGCGCGGCGGATGATCTGCACCGCTGCCAGCAGAATGAGGCCGGGGGCGAATGCGAGCGCAAGCAGTCCGACACCGACCGCGGCCGGTATCAGCGCGAGCGTCCGGCCGACACCGAGCCACGCAACCAGTCGATGCGTCGCAGTCACCTGCGCAAGCAAGGTCAGCACATTCACGGCGAGATCGACCTGCGCAAACCAGCGCGTGCGCGCCGCAGTATCAGCGAAGGCCTCGCCGACAATGCGTGCCTGTTCGAAATACAGAAATGTCGAAAGCAGCGTGTACAGCGCAACGTACACGGCGATCAGCCCGAGATACGGTGAGCGGATGATCAGCTTCACGCCATCGAAGACAGAACCGCGCGGGTCGCTCGCCTGCGTCGCATGGGGTGACAGACGGCGTTCGATCACGCGCACGGCGACCAGCGCCAGCGCCAGCAGCGTCGAAGAGATCAGCAACAGGGGCGCAGCACCCACGCGATCCACCAGCATCGCGGTCGCGGCGGGCCCGGCCACGGCCCCCAGACTGCCGCCCGCCGCAATGAGTCCAAACAGGCGCCGCGCCTGCGCGCTGCTCCAGACCTCGCTCATGAAGCTCCAGAACACGGAGACCACGAACAGATTGAACACGCTGAGCCAGACGAAGAACACCGGCGCGACAATCCGCGGCGCAATCTCGCCGAGCAGCAGGCCGTAGAACACGAGCAGTTGCGCGATGAACGCCAGATAGACGCCGGGCACCAGCCGCGCGCGCGTGTAACGGCGCACCGCCCAGCCCCAGAGCGGCACGATCAGCAGCATCACGATGAAGGTTGCCGTGAACAGCCACGGCAGTTTGTCGATGCCGCTCGCGACGCCGAATGCGTCGCGCACCGGGCGGATCAGGTAATACGCGCCGAGCAGGCAGAAGAAATAGATCGTCGAGGCGGCGAGCGGCACCCGCTCGGCAGATTCGATGCGTGGCCAGGCGCGCCCGATCAGAAGCGCAGCGCTCCAACGGCAGCGGGATCGTCGATGAAGCGGTTGCGTGTGCCCTGCACGCGTGCAATGGCCTCGTTGCGACGGCGTTCCTCGGCATCCGGTGGATCGGCCTGGTGCCATTCGCGCAGCGTCTGCGCCTGCCGCGCGAAGATCTTCAGCCCGTAGCGGTCGGCCATGTAGAACATCGCGCGCGCGACGTTGCCGCGACTGGCCGGCGGCGGTTCCACCTGGCGGGCGCGTTCGTTGATCTCGAAATCGCAGGCGCCGTAACGACGCGGCTCACCGGCGACCTCGCCAAAGCCATGACTGCCGCGCGCCTTGTTCAGGTCGCGACGCGCGGGGTACATGTTGTGCAGATCGGCCTCGATGCGGTTGAACTCGGCGCTCGATGCGCGGCAGCTTTCGCGATCGGGACAGCCGACGGCATTCATGGCCCAAGCCATCGGGAACACGTGCTCGATGTTGATCTCGCGCGAGTGCCGCGGGCCGAAACGATGACCGCAATACAGAGTGTCGCCGCCGTCGGGATAAACCTCGGACCAGAACACCGGCAACGCGGCGCGATAGTCGGGCAGTCCGCGGGCGTCCGGGGCCGCGTCGCAGCCGACGATCGTCAGCGCGAGTAGCGCCGTTACTACGCGGGCGCCGGACTCAGATATCGTCCGGAACTTCATGGCCGGCCGCCTTGGCCTCGGCGATCTTCGCCTTCTGCACCATGCGCAGGATCTGCTCGTAGGCGTTTGCCACACGGCGAATGCCGTCTTCGCGCAGGATCGCCACGTTCTGGCCACCGGCCGCGACGAAGGTGGAGTACACCGCGCAGGCAATGGTCATGCCTTCGTTGACCTCAGCGATGCTTTTGCCGGCATCGCGCAATTCGTTCGCAGTCGCGATGAAACGGTCGACGATGGCCTGGCGGGTTTCGGCGGCTTGGTCAGTCATGATGAAAACGGGCCTGCGGACTGTGAATCAGGCCCGCGACTCTAACAGGAAGCGGGCCTAGCAGGCTGTTGAAATTCTCATTTCAACAGCCTGATATCGCGAGACAGGGACGCCTCGCCCGAAAATCGAACACGCAAGTGTTTGATTTTTGTGAGCAACCGAAAACCACGCTTTTCGGTTGCGACGTTGAAAAGACCATGGACGGACCTTTTTCAACAACCTGTCAGGGCGCTGCCGACCGCAGCCGGAACAGGCCCTGCAATCCCGCATCGCTGGTGAAATACAGCGCGCCGTCCGGGCCGAATGCGACGCCGGCCGGGCGTGCCCAGCGCCGGCCATCGTCGAGCTGGAAGCCGGTCACGAGGTCTTCGACCGAGTGCGCCTCACCGTCGTCGAAACGCACGACCACCAGCGCCGGCACGCGCCGCGTGGCGGGGCTGCCCCCGGCGCCACCGTCGGGCTGCGTGCCCCAGGAGCCGTGCAGGGCGACGACCGCGTCACCGAACGGGATCGGCAGGCGCGTGCCGCGCCCGGCGAAGGCCATGCCGAGCGGTGCGTTACGGGCCGGAAACGTGGCCGCAGGCGGCACCGGGTCCGAGCGCGGCGGTGGCCGGTCGATGCAATCGTCGCGCACCATGCTGCGGCCGTCGAACTGGTACCAGGGTTGTCCATGGAACGAACCGGGGTCCAGTCGCGCGAAGACTTCCGGCGGCTGGTCGTAGCCGAGGTGGTCCGGGCCGTTGTTGCTCGCGTAGGCCACGCCGGTCAGCGGATGCCAGTCGAAGCCGACCGGATTGCGCAGCCCCGTGGCGAATGGCTGCCACTCGGGCGGATCGCGCGTCTCGTCGAGCACCATCACACCGCCACGCCGGGCGTTGAACGCGTAGTCCGCGCCGATGAACTGGTTCGAACAGTTGCCCGCGATCCCGAGGCTCACGTAGGCACGACCGTCCGGCCCGATGCGCACCGTGCGGCTGGAATGACCGCCGCCGGCCGGTAGGGGCGCGAGCAACTCCACGGAATCGGGGTCGATCGCGCGCTGGCCCGGCGTGTACGGCGCGCGATACAGACCGACGGTGCGGGCAATGAGCATCTCGCCCGTGCGGGTCGCGATGCTGTGCGGATAATCGTCAAGCCTGACCAGCACCTCGGCCTGTCGGTACGGCGGACGAAAACGATAGACCTTACCGCCGCGCGAACCGGCGAACAGCTCACCGTGCGCGCCGAAGTGCAGCATGCGCGGTACGTCCAGCCCGCCGACCAGGAGCTCAAGCGTGGTGCCGGCGGGCACCCGAATCGTGAACGGCTCGCCGCCGAGCGTCGCCGACTGTTCGACATACGTGAGCGGGACCGGAGCGGCGAGCGCCGACGCAGCACAGCCGATGGCGGCCAGCATCGCCGCTGCGCGCGAAAGGGAGGCCACAACGCTTCGCGCGGCGATCACCGACCGCCGGGCCGCTGGATATTCAGCGCCGGCGTGCGATTGCTGACGAGTTTGCCAAGGCTGTCATAGAGCGCGATCCAGTACGGCCCCGGTGTGAGGTCTTCGGGCAGACGCAGCCGGATGACATGCGGCAGCCACAGCATGATGCGTCCGGGTTCGATGAGGCCGAGCATGTCGTTGCCGCGACCATAGCGCAGGTGCATCCAATGTTTCTGGCGATATGAACCAAAGCCCGTGCCGTAGATCTCGATCACATCACCGGGCATCGCAACCCGCGGCACGTAGGCCTGCACGACCGCGGCGGCACGCGCGTCACCGGCGCCAAGCAGCACGAGCAACAGCACAGAAAAAACCCGCAGATTTCGAAGCATTGGATCGGCGCCGGTCAAAAAATGCCTGGTCCCGATCATACGCGCAGGCAAGCATGCGCCTCCATGCGCATGCGCAATCACCTCATGCCGCGTGTGCGACCGGGCCGTCGCAGGGGCCTTCAAGACAGCTGCGCTCGACAAACCGCCCGCGCGCATCGAAGCGATAGACGACCGGCGTCGCGGTCGGAAACTCGAGCGCTTCGACGGCCGGCACGTCCAGGCCCTCGATGTGGCGCGCGAGCGCACGCATCGTGTTGCCGTGCGAGACGACCAGCACGCGCCGGCCGGCGTGCATCTGCGGCTTGATCACGCCGTCCCACAGCGGCACGACCCGCGCTTCGGTATCGGCAAGGCTTTCGGTGCGCGGAAACGCGTACGCCGGCACCGCCGCCGCATAGCCCTTGTGCACCGGGCAGCGTTCGTCTCCGGACGCGAGCGCCGGCGGGCGATCGGCATAGCCGCGCCGCCAGCGCTGGAACTGGTCCGGGCCGTACTTGGCCTGGGTGCCATCCTTGTTCAGACCCTCGAGCGCGCCATAATGGCGCTCGTTCAGGCGCCAGTTCGCATACATCGGCAGGTCCGCGGTGCCGAGGCTTTCGAGCAAAAGACGGGCGGTATGTCGCGAACGCTTGAGCAGGGATGTGTACACCACGTCGAAACCGCGTCCGGCGGCCGCCAAGCGCCGCCCGGCCTGGCGCGCCTCGAACACGCCACCCGGAGTCAGCTCCACGTCGGCCCAGCCGGTCGAACGGTTCTGCAGATTCCACTCGCTCTGCGCATGGCGGATCAGCACGATCTCGCGCATGCCGTCGTCCGCGCGGCTCATGACGGCCGCTCGAGCATGCTGCGCAACATCCACGCGGCCTTTTCATGCACCTGCATGCGTTGGGTCAGCAGATCGGCGGTGGGCTCGTCGTGCGCGTCGTCCACCGTCGGGAAGATGCCACGCGCCGTGCGAACGACGGCCTCCTGATCACGCACGAGCTGGGCGATCATCTGTTCGGCGTTCGGCGTGCCGGTCTCCTCGGCGATCGAGGTCAGCTTCGCGAACTGCGCGTACGAGCCAGGCGCGGGCAGCCCCAGCGCGCGGATGCGCTCGGCGATCGAGTCCACGGCCAGCGCGAGCTCGTTGTACTGCGTCTCGAACATCAGATGCAGGGTGTTGAACATCGGCCCGGTCACGTTCCAGTGGAAGTTGTGGGTCTTGAGGTACAGGGTGTAGGTGTCTGCAAGCAGGCGCGCGAGACCCGCGCCAATCGCCTGTCGGTCGCTTTCGCTGATGCCAATATCGATCTTCGGGGTGGCGGCCATGACTGAAATCTCCGCGTTTGGGTGAGAACGGTTCTTCATGGCTATGGAGGATAGGGTCGCGTCGTAAATAAATCTAATGAATTGATTAAAACAACTCGATTGTAAAAACGTATCGCCCTTCGGCCCCGACGCAGACACCGGGATACAATCGCGCCCATCGTTTCGAACCGCCTGAATCACCTTGAAAAGCAAGAACCGCTCGCAAGATCTGCGCCGCATCGGCCTGCCGGCGCTGCTGATCACCGTCGTCGCGTTCGCGATCACCTTCCAGTTCGTCAAGCCGGCGCCGCCCAAAGAGATCGCCATCGCTGGCGGCGCGCCCGGTGGCGCCTATCACCGCTGGGCGACTGAACTGGCGAAGCTGTTCGCGTCCGAGGGCATCCAGGCCACGGTGCTGGAGACCGCCGGCAGCATGGACAACCTCGAGCGCCTCGCCGACGGCCGCGCCGCGCTGGGTTTCGTGCAGTCAGGCCTGGCCGCCACACGGCCGCCGGACGACGACCGCGTCGAGGGGCTGGCCAGCCTCTATCTCGAACCCGTCTGGGTGTTCTCGCGCATCTCTCCGGCACCGGACCGGCTCAACCGGCTGCGCGGGCGGCGCATCGCCGTCGGCGCACCGGGCAGCGGCACGCAGGTCGTCGCGCGCGCGCTGCTCGCCGACAACGGCATCGACGCCAGTTCGGCAACGCTGCTGGAACTCAACTCGAATGACGCGGCTGCGGCCCTGCTCGCCGGCACGGCAGACGTCGCATTCATCGTCGCCTCGTATCGCGCCGACGCCGTCGACCGGCTGCTGCGCGCACCGGCGGTCGCGCCGATGCAGCTTGCGCGCATCGAGACCTACCCGCGTCGACACCACTACCTGAAGGTCGTCGACCTGCCGGCCGGCGTCATCGACCCGGCCACCGACCTGCCGTCGGCACACGTCAGGCTGCTCGCGACCCCGGCGCTGCTGGCCGTCAACGCCGATCTGCACCCGGCGCTGCGCTCGCTCGCGATGCAGTACGCCCACCGGCTGTTTCACGACGGCGACCTGCTCAGCGAACCCGACGACTACCCGTCCGCGAAGGGCATGGACCTGCCGCTGGCACCCGAGGCGAAACGGTTTTTTGAGCGCGGCGTGCCGTTCCTGCAGCGCTATCTGCCGTTCTGGGCCGCGACCCTGCTCGACCGCATCGCGGTGCTGCTGCTGCCACTGCTGACGCTGATGATTCCGCTCGCACGCTTCCTGCCGCCGGTGTATCGCTGGCGCGTTCGCTCGCGCGTGTTCCGCTGGTACGAACAGCTCGAGGCGATCGACAGCGATGCGGATATCCCGGGCGTCGACCCGCAGACGCTCGAAGACCGCCTTGACCGCATTGCGCGTGACATCATGGGCGTACCCGTGCCGCTGTCGTATACCGACGAGGTCTACCACCTGCGTGCGCACATCGAACTCGTGCGCCGCAAGGTGCGCGGTGACTGCGCGTGAGCGCCGACCCGCTCCAGCTGCTGGACGATATCGAGCGTGAATTACAGCGACTTTCGCTGTGGGACGACGAGCCGCCACCCGTGCGGGCACTGCAGAGCGCGACGCCGTTCTGTTACGACACCCTCAGGCTCGAACAGTGGTTGCAGTGGATCTTCATCCCGCGCGCCCGCGTCCTGCTCGCGCAAGGCACGGCACTGCCCGGGCGTTGCGAGATCCGCCCGGTGGCCGAACTGCGTTTTGCCGAAGTCGCGGCCGATACCGGCGCACTCGAGCGCCACATCGGCGCGCTCGATGAAGTACTGAACCGCATGGGCAGTCGCTGACACAGCAGCGACTGCCTGGCGATCATTTCGGTCAGCAGCGCGCGAGACGGCACGCCAGCGGATGCCGGCCCGGCGCCGAGTGCGCACACAGATGGCAGGCAGTCCAGTCGATCGCGGCCAGCAGTGAACCAGCGCCGATCATCGACCAGAACACGGCATCCACCCACAGCGGGCTCTGGATCGAGCCGGCACCGTAGGCGAACACCGTCGCAATCCCGAACAGCGACGCCACGATCAGACTCGTCAGGATGTAGCGCATTTCGACGACCTCCGTTGTAAATTCAGTAATTAACCAATTACTGATCAAGTGGCGGTCATTGTGCGCTGCGAAAAGCCACCCCCGCATTGCGAATTGTCAATTTACAACAGTGTTGCGATAGCGCTACAAAACGGTGCGGCGCGCACCGCCGTGGCGCGTCGCGCGCGCGGGGTCAGGCGGGTTCAGCGAGGCTTTTCGACGCGATCTCGTAGACGTCGCGTGACAGGCCCTCGTGCGCAAGGATGCGCTGCCACTGCGCCTCGACCATCGACCGGCGTACCGGTTCGAGCCGCCGCCAGTTGCGGATCGGGCCGAGCAGACGCGCGGCGATCTGCGGGTTGCTTGCGTTGAGCTGGAGGATCTGTGTGGCGAACCAGCGGTACGGCGCGCCGTCGATCGCATGGAATCGCGCGGGGTTGCCGGCCGCAAACGCGCCGACCACGGAGCGCACGCGATTCGGATTGCGATAGTCAAAATCCGCATGTTCGACCAGCGCCTGCACCGCCTCGAACGTGTCGCTGCGCTGCGACCGCGCCTGTACGTTGAACCACTTGTCGAGCACCAGCGGGTCATCCCGCCAGCGCGTGTGGAACGCGGCCAGGGCCGCGTCGCGTTCAGGCACGTCGGTGTGGCTGAGCGCCTCCAGCGCGGCGAGCTGATCGGTCATGTTGTCGGCATCGCGGAACTGGGTGTGCGCGGCCTCGATCCAGTCCTGCTCGCCGGTGTCGACCAGATATGCGAGACAGACATTGCGCAGCCGCCGGCGCGCGATTTCCGCCGGGGCATTCGAATACGCGCCGCGCGGCGCAAGCGCCGCCCAGACCTCCGCGAATCTGCCGGCCAGTGCGTCGGCGACAGTTCGATGCAGCCGCCGCCGCGCGATGTGAATCGCGAGCGGATCGACCGGGCGCACGCATTCCGCAAGCCAGGCCTCGCCGGGCAGGGTCAGCGCCTCGGCGCGCAGCCGACCATCCAGCGCGTTGTCCAGCAGAGTGCGCCGAAGCCCTTCGATGAACACCGCCGGCGGCGCACCGAAGTTCGCCGGGTCCTCGATCTCGCGCAGCAACAGCCGTTCGGCATATTGCTGACCGGCATCCCAGCGGTTGAACGGATCATCATCGTGTGCCGCACGAAAGGCGAGTTCATCATCCAGACATTCGTATTCGAGCCGCACCGGCGCCGAGAAACCGCGCAGCAGCGAAGGCACGGGCGGCTCCGCGACATCCACGAACACGAATGTCTCACGCGCCTCGCGCAGCTCAAGCACACGCTCGGTTGCACCGGCGGTTGATTCACCCTGCATGCGCAGCGCGCGCGGCAGACCGTCCGGCCCCAGCAGCGCCACGGCAATCGGCATGTGCAGGGGCAGCTTGCGATGCTGGCCCGGCGTGTCGGGCGTGTGCTGTTCGAAGCCCAGGCGATATTCCCGCGTATTGGCATCGTATTGCGCCTGCACCCGCACGACCGGCGTGCCGGCCTGCGTGTACCAGCGTTTGAACTGCGCGAGGTCCGCGCCGTTCGCATCGGCAATCGCGGCGACGAAGTCATCGGTCGTCACGGCCTGGCCGTCGTGTCGCTCGAAATACAGGTCGGTGCCGCGCCGGAAGCCTTCGGCGCCGACCAGTCGATGCAGCATGCGGATCAGCTCCGCGCCCTTCTCGTAGACGGTCACGGTGTAGAAATTATTGATTTCCACATACGAATCAGGCCGCACCGGATGCGCCATGGGGCCGGCATCCTCGGGAAACTGGTGACTGCGCAGCAGGCGCACGTCGCCGATGCGCTTGACCGCGCGCGAGGTCTGGTCGGCCGTGTATTCCTGGTCGCGAAACACGGTGAAGCCTTCCTTGAGACTCAGCTGGAACCAGTCGCGGCAGGTCACGCGATTGCCCGACCAGTTGTGGAAGTACTCGTGCGCGATCACACCCTCGATGTGCTCGTAGTCGTCGTCAGTCGCGGTATCGGGACGCGCCAGCACGTACTTGGAGTTGAAGATGTTCAACCCCTTGTTCTCCATCGCGCCCATGTTGAAGAAGTCCACCGCGACGATCATGTAGATATCCAGATCGTATTCGCGGCCGAAGACCTCCTCGTCCCAGCGCATCGAACGTGCCAGTGAAGCGAGCGCATGACTGGCGCGATCCTCGTTGCCCGGGTCGACATAGACATGCAGGTCGACCTTGCGCCCGGAACGCGTCGTGAACACATCGCGCACCTCGGCGAGATCACCGGCGACGAGCGCGAACAGATAACTCGGTTTCGGGAACGGATCGTGCCAGGTCGCGAAATGCCGACCACCCGGCAACGTGCCTGAATCCACCCGATTGCCATTGGACAACAGCACCGGACATTCCTGGCGATCGGCCACCACCGTCGTCGTATAGACGGCGAGGACATCGGGACGGTCCGGATAGAACGTGATGCGCCGGAACCCTTCGGCCTCGCACTGCGTGCAGTAGCTCGGCCCGGAACGGTACAGGCCCTCGAGCGCGGTGTTCTCGTCCGGGCGGATCGTGACCTCGGTCTCGAGCTCGAACTCCGCGGGCGGCACGTGCAGGGTCAGGCCGTTCGTATCCCGCGTGTAGTCGGAAGGCGCGAGCGAGCGGCCATCCACGGCGATGCGTTCCAGTCGCAGACCTTCGCCGTCCAGACGCAGTGGCGCGCCGGTCGGTGTCTGCGGCGCCGCCAGGATCGAGAGCTTCGCGTGCACGCGGGTTTCCGGCGACTCCAGTTCGAAGCGCAGTTCGACCCTCGCGACGCGGTAGGGCGGCTGCGTGTAATCACGCAGACGGACGGTTTTGGGATTACCTTCGCGCATCGGTGAACACCGCGCAGTCGGGAGTCGCAAATGCTAGCACGGCGCCGACCGCGCACCAGCGCCAGTCCAATCCCCGGATTGAATCCCGCGGAGATCCGGTCCCAGCGGGGACACTCGCCGCATCCGGCCTGCCACACCAGTTGAATCAAGCCCTCGCGATTTGTTGATCAGCGTCATCCCGGACGCTCTCCCCGGATGTTGAGATGGACGTTATTCATCCACATTCGGAGCAGGCGACGTGATTCATGAAGTGACGGGCGATATCTTGTTGACGAAGGCTCAGGCAATCGCACACGGGGTGGCGCCGAACGACCATTTCGATTCCGGTCTGGCACTCGCGTTGCGGGAGATGTGGCCGGCCATGGTCAAGGACTTTCGTCACTACGCACACCAGACCCATCCGCAGCCGGGCGAACTGTGGGAATGGGGCGGTGTTGGCGGTGTACGAATCTATAACCTGCTGACGCAGGAAGGCGAGCACCATCCGGGCGCGAAACCCGGCCGTGCCACGCTGAGCAACGTGAGCCATTGTTTCAAGCGGCTGCGACATGAGCTGGAGAAATCCGCGATTGCGTCGCTGGCGCTACCGAAGGTGGCCACCGGGGTCGGTGGGCTCGACTGGAGCGAGGTCAAGCCGGTGATCGACCAGGCGCTCGGGGATATTTCGACACCGGTCTACATCTATACGACCTACCACAAGGGCCAGCAGGCACAGGAACCTGGGGCCTAGTGGGCCAAGTGGAAGGTTCTGTGACACTCAGAGTCACCGTGCGAGCGCGAATCAAGGCGCGTTTCGCGGGCAATGGCCCCGCCCTTGCCAAGGAACGCAACACCCAGTCGCGCTCCCGAAGGGCCGCGCCACAAGCATCGTGGGCTGTGTCGCGGTCCTTGGAAAGGGCCTGCCATTCCCTGCGGACTGCGCCTTGCCCACAAGACTTGCGGCGTGGCTGAGCGTTACAGATCTTGCCACTTGGCCCACTCGCGTCCTGTCCCCGACCAGCCGCTGTATTCAAGCAGCGCCTGAACCGTATAAACCGTGTTCAGCGATGTAGGCCGCGACCGCGGATGGAAGCTCTTCCTCCGCGGTCGTGCCGCTTGCGAGCCTGCGACGGATGTCGGTCGCCGAAACCTCCACGGGTGTGATGGTCACCTCGATTCGCAGGCCGCTGCCGCGTTGGCGCAACTCAGCCGGATCGGTCACAGGCACAAACGCATCGCGCACGGCCTCAGCGGGCAACGGCGCGCCGTTGCGCTGCATGACCGCGAGGTGCGCGAGCCGCGGAATCTCCCGCCAGCGCGACCAGGTCTCGAGGCCCGCGTACGCATCCGCGCCGACGATCAGCACCCAGCGGTCGTCCGGAAACTCCGCGTGCAACTCGCGCAGCGTGTCCACCGTGTAGGTCGTGCCTTCGCGTTCGAGTTCGCGCGGATCGATCACGAAGCCGTCGAGGTCGGCGAAGGCGAGTTCCAGCATGCGCACGCGATCCGCACCCGACGCGAGCGGTGGCGACCGATGCGGTGGCGCGCGCAGCGGAATGACCCGCACGGCATCGAGCCGCAGTTTCCCGCGCAACTCGCGCACGGTCTCGACGTGGCCGCGGTGGACCGGGTCGAACGTGCCGCCGAATACCCCGATCAGTCGCGGATCAGTCGGCATGGATCGGCGCGGTCGAGCAGCGCAGCGCGCCGCCATAACGGATCAGCTCGCGCGCCGGCGAGCCGATCACACGAAAACCGGCACCTTGATACGCGGCGGCGGCCGGGCCATCCGTAGTCGGGTCGCCATACACCGGCATCAGCACGTTGCGACCGAGCACCAGGGCATTCACGTAGCTCAGGTACACGCCGTCGTCCGGCGCTGGCTGCGGGACGGGGAGCGGCACAATACCGGCCGCCGCAAGCCGGGCAGCGTTGCGCCGCATGACCTCGCGCAACTCACCGTCAGGATAGTCGGCGACAAAGGCGCGCCCGTCGTCGAGCAGAAGCGTGTGCATGTCCACGTGGCGTGTGGATTCGCCGGGCAGCGGTTCCAGTGCGATCACCGCGCGGCAGCCAAACCATTCGCGCGCGCGATCGGCCATCAGCTGATTCTGCCAGTCCTTGCCCCAGCGGGTAACGAGGCAACGCGCGAGATGATCGGCCTCGAACGCACCGCCGAGAAACGTCACGGCGCGGTCGTCGATCGTCTTCACTGGCAGTTTCAGTAAAGCACCGAGTCGGCCGGGGATGCCGTCGTCGTTGGCGGCCGGGTACGGCAGGTCCACGAGTACAGCCCGCGCGCCGTCGCGCACCCAGACGGGCGCGTAGTCGCGAATCCAGTGTGAATCGGGCTGCGCCCAATGCGTGCTGACGTGCGCAATGCCGGCGAAACGCTGCCTGCACGCCTCGGGCGTGAACACCCGCACGGGGCGGAACGCCGCAACGCGCCGGGCCAGCGACACGAGTTCCCGCGCGACCGGCTCATACCCCGCATCGCAGGCCGGCAGGCTCATCGCGTAGGCACGCGCCGCCCCGTCGGGGATGGGCACGACCGCGCCCGCACTGGTCGCGAACGCCAGTGCGACTGCCGCAAACCTGCGTCGCACTACTGCGAGCACACCTGGCGATTAGGCTCCGTTGCGTCGACGCGGATGCGTCCTTCCAGCTCGCCACGCAGCTGCACGGACTGCCCGGTCGGGGTTATGAACGACAGCACCCGCATGATGTGCAGACCGTAGGTGAAGATGCGCGCCTTTGCGAGTATGCGCGTATCAGGGGAAAGCAGCGGGTAGCGCAATGTCTGGCTGCGACCGGTGGGATCGGTATGCAGCACGGTCAGCACCGAACCCATGAGATCGCGTGCCAGCGCGGCGGAGTACAGGAAGTCCATCGCCGCGCACAGGTCGCTGGAATTGGCGCCGTGTGCAATCCCGATCGTCCACGCGGAGATCGTCGCGAGCATGATCTCCCGATCGCTCGGCATTGGCATCGGGACGGGCTCGCGTGGGCTCGGTGTACGGACCACCACGGTCGTATCGCGAGGCTCGATGGCCTCCTGCCGCAGGTTCGGATCGCCGCCCTGCGGCACCTGAATCTTCGGCCCGATGACCGGTTCGCGCGGTTCGGGCTGGACACCGCGCAGGGTCGGTCCCTGTCCGACACTGCCAGCGGCAAACGGATTCTCGCCGCCGCGTTGCTGCGTACCGAGGAGTGCAATCTGCGCATCTTCGGACTCCTCGACCCAGCCGTCAGCCGGGGCCATCGCGGTGCCGCGATCGATGGGCGTGTTGTAGGGCGCGCGCATCCCGAGGTCGCGCGACTGTTTGTCGCAACTGCGCATGCACTCCGCCAGTTCGCGTTCCAGCCGACCGATCTCGTCGCGAATCTCGTGGCGCCGGTCACGCAGACGTCGCCACTCGGCGGCCAATCGATCACGTTCGCCGGTAAGCCGTTGCAGCGTTGTGCGCAGGCCCGCGAGGCGCTGCTGCAAGCGTTCGCGATTGCCGGTGTCCACGCGCTCGGGCTCGCCGATCGGACGGCCGCGGGCATCCCAGCGATAGATCGTATGGCTACCGTCGGCATTGCCGACCGAGCGGATGCGCACCCCCGTGCGCGGATCGGTCGACTCGGCCCAGTCGCCGGTCGTTGCCGAAAGCTGACCTTCGAGCGCGGCGATCTGCCCGCGCACACGGCCGATCTCGGCGTTCTTGGCGTTGACCTCGGCATCCTTCGCCGTCATGTCGCCCTCGACCCGCTGCAGGCGGCCGCGGGCGGCGGCAAGCTGGCGCTTGAGTTCCTCGCACTGCTGACACTTCTGATTACGCGCTTCAATGGCCTGCTGGCGCACACGATCACGGGCCTGTTGCGCGTCGCGCTGACGGCGCGCTTCGTCGGCCTTGCGCTGGCGCTCGTACTCGACATCCGCGGCGAGTTGTCGCGCCTCCGCCGCTGCCGCTGCCTGCTGGCGTTCGCGCTCGGATTGGGCCTGTGGGTCCGCCTCCCGCGGCGTTGCCCTGACCGCGAGCTGCCCAGCCCCGGTCGTAAACAGCCGACTTTCCGCCGTCACGCGCGAACGATCGCAATAGACTCGCGTGACACGCATCTCCTCAATGCGGTTCACCTGGTAACGACCGCGCGCATCAGGCCCGGCGATTGAAATCCGCAGCACGATACGGACCTGCCGCAGCCCGGTACCGCATTCGTAATCATTTGACAGATGCAGATGGATCTCGCCGTTCGGTGGTGTCCAGCTCACAGAGGTGCGCGTGGTCGCACCGTTTTTTTCACGCTCATCGTTGGCTCGTTCGATGTCGCCGAGTTTGTCGCCACCGAAGGTCGGACCCGACAGCCAGTCGGTCAGCGCGTCACGGGCGCGAACGATCTCGTCACGCTCGGTGCGCGAGAGATCACGGTCGCGCGTGACCAGTTCGGAAAGGCCGGACTCGGTGAGCTTCTGGGCGATGACATCCAGGTGTCTTTCCAGATCGCCCGAAATGCTGCCGGCCACTGCGAGTGTCGGGCCGAGCAACAGAACGCTGGCCACGACAGTGGCGGCGCGGCGAATTGCATTGCGTGGTGCCCGCATGGATGCACCTCCAGTCGGTCGCGGAACTCCAGCGTGCGCCGGAGTCTTGTCTTCTGAGTCTAGCCGCCAGTCGCGCGATCTGCGTTGGCTGGCGGGCCGTTACGGCACAGACTCGATGCTCCACAGCGGCTCGGTCGGCGGCGGCAGCGAACGCGCATGCTGCACTTCGATGCGCACGGCGCCATCGAGACGACGCGGAATACCCAGACGCAGCACGCCGTCGGCGAAGTTCCAGTCGCTGACGCGCGTCAGGCGACCCGCGTTCACATCGGCAACAAACTCGGCCGAGAACTCGCCGTCATCGAGCGTGCGGCCCGGTCGGCCGTAGGTCTCGATCAGCGTCTCGCGCACCCGCTCGAAGGTCTGCGCGGCATTGTCCGGGCCACCGTTCGGATCGAGATCGATCACCAGCGCGCTGCGCTCGACGATCGGACCACGGCGCTCCAGCACCAGCCGCTGACGCTGGTCGATCGCGGGCAGGACCACCGCGTCGTAGGTCACCGCGTCGACGAGTTCGAGCGGCGCGCCATAACCGGCCTCGGTCAGACGCCCGGTCGCGCGCGCCATGCGTTCGCCTGGCGCCAGTCCGGCCAGCAGGCGCACACCGTCGGGCAGCGCACCGGTCGACGGCGCAAACGTCGCGGCCAGCGCGCCGGGCCTGGCGGCGCCGAGCGCGGGCTTGTCGAAGCGGAAGGTCCAGAACAGACCCACGCGCCAGGCGTCGACATCCGCCGGACCGTCGATCCAGCGATCGAACAGATTCGCCTCGACGCCGAAGGTGTGCGGACCGGTCGTGAAGCGGTAGTCGAGTGCCGCGGTCTGCGTGACCAGATCACCCGATGCATCGCGATTCTGCGACAGATACCCGTAGCTCACGCCCAGGCTGTGCGCGCCGGCGGCGAGTTGCAGGTTCAGCGTCGGGTTCCAGTCCTCGCTGTCGCCCGTGGTCGCATCGACATCGCGATACAGGAGGCCCGGGGTGAACTGCCCGGTCACGCGCCCGTAACGCACCGCATGGCTCGCGCTCACGTGCACCTGGCGGGTCTCGCTGTCGGCGTTCGTCGCGGTGCGGTCGTCGACATCCTGATACAGCAACGCCAGCCGTCCGAGCCAGCCGCCACCGAACGCCCGGGCCAGATCGAGCTGCACCGAATCGGTGTCGCGCTGGACGGTGTTGGTGTCGTTGTCGATCTCCTGCCGGAACGCCTGCAGGCTGCCGGTCAACCCGGCGCCGAACGGTCCGGTCAGGTTCAGGCCAATGGTGTCGGTGGTCTGCGAATCTGCGCTGTCGTTGAAATCGATCCACTGCTGCCAGCGTCCACGCAGTTGCAGCCCCTGGTTGAACCGCCAGCCGACATGCGCCTCGTTCGAACGCCGGTCATAGCTGATGACCGCGCCGGTCGGCCGGTAGTCGCCGTCGTAGTCCTCGTGGCGCAGGCGATAGGTGAACTGACGGCCGTGCTGGCCGCGTGCCTCGAGGAACCAGCCGATGCCGGATTCATCGTCACCCGGCGTCGTGTGTTCGCCGTTGAAATAACCGAGTTCGCCCTCGACCGTCAGCCGGTGCCGGTCGAAACGGAATTCGTGTTCGCCCGCGAAGGTCTGCACCCACTGTTCGAGATCACCGGCGGCGGTGCTGCGCGTGTTGTGCACGGTGTTCGCGCTGAAGCGGCCGAGCTTCGGGTCTTCCACGAGCCAGGACGCGGCGAGGTAGGCGTTTTCATCGACGTTGACCTCGCGCCAGAACGGCTGATCCATGCCGGCCAGCAGCAGGATCGAATGACGCATGGTCGACGCTGCGTCAAAACTCGGCTGCAGGTCGACCTGCACACCTTTCAGCGAGCGCTGCAGGGTGCGATAGCTCAGGTAGCCGTAGTAGTCGCCGAACTCCGCCCGAAACGGCACGGCGGCGTCGCCCTTTTCCCAGCGCAGCGACATGCGCTCGGGCACGATGCCCTCGTCCGGTGCGCGGTATTCGGAATCGTTGAGCACGCCGCTGACATGGGCAAAGACGTTCTCGTAACGCGAGAAGCGCCGTGCAAAGCTGATGTCGAACTCGTCGTAGAGCTGCCTGCCCTCATGCGGATACGGGCTTTGCGAGGTATCGCCGTGGTTCTCGTAGTACTCGATGCGCGCGGTGTTCGTCCCGCGGATGTCCCACTCACCGAGCGCATCGCCGAACAGCTCGCTTGGCGACCACGCGGCAGCCGGCCCCGCAAGCGCGGCAGCGAAAAAAACGCCGGCGACGGTGCGCGAGTGGCTCATTTCTTGCGCAACCGCTGTTCAACCTCGAAGGTGTATTCGTTCAGGCCATCGAGGCGCTGCAACTGCCCGTTCGCGTCCGTGTACTCGACCTGCGTGCGCACGTTCACCACGACCTTGCTGATCCGCATGGCGCGGTTCGGATCAAGCTGGTTCGGCAGAATGTACTGGCTGACGGTATCGGAAGACTGCACGCCGAGCACCCGCACCGTCGCATCGCGCGGAACGAAGGCCGCGATGTTGTCGAGCAGGCGGTCCTTGTCGTAGAAGCGGTCGCTGATCAGCTCGCCGAGCTGCGCGGTGTTCCATGCGGCCATGAGATTGTCGACGGCCTTTTCGATCACGCGTGGCGAGACCGGACGAATGCGATCGACCGCAATGGCGCCCTCGGGCAGCACCTCCGGCTGCGCGATCGGGTTCAGCATGCGGAACTCGCTGGCATGCGCGGCAAACGCTGCGGCCAGCGCGGCAAGCCCGAGAATTCGCCCCAGCGCGTTCAAAATTGCGTACCCAGGCAGTTGTAGGACGACGGCTGACCGCCGGGAAGCTCCATATTCCAGCCACGATGTTCGGCGAACTCGATCGTGTTCACACCGTTGGCCTGGAACTGCCCCATGCTGTAGGTCGAGACGTTCTGGAATCCCGCCACCGTGTTCACGCCGGAGGCCGTGAACTGCCCGTTGTTCAGATTGCCGGTCTTCGAGCCGAACGCGGCCGAGCCGCTCAGGCTCAGCAGCGAGCCCGAGATCTGCACATTGAGCGTGAAGCTCGTCTGCTGGCCGAACTCGTCGAATGCGCTGTGCGGATTGCCCGGTGCAGCCGTGCAGACGGTGTTGTAGCTGCCGCCGAACGGCGTCATGCCGATGCCCGACGATCCACCCGAACTGCTGCTCGAACTGCCGCTGGAACTGCTGCTGCCGGAGCTGCTGCCCGAGCTGCTGCTCGAAGAGGACGATCCGCCGCTGGAACTCGTCGAAATGCCGGAACTGCCGCTCGAACCGCCGGAGCCGCTGCCGGAGAACGGCGGCGGGTGCGCGAAGCGGTCCTGAATGCCCCAAGAATCGAACTGGTTGAAACCGTTGATGCCGCGCACGGATTCGGTCTTGACCCGGAAGGTGCCGAAGTCCTCGGCGTAGCGCAGCGCCTTATCCCAGCCGTCTTCCTCGCCCCACGAGGTGCCCAGCGAAAAGCCGGCGATGGTGGGCGAGGTGTAGCGGATCACCGGCGGCTTGTCCTCGCGCTGGTCGAGGTAGTCCGCGCGCAGGCCATAGGCATAGTCGTAACCGAGTTTCGGGCCCAGATAAAAGCCGTGGTCCTTGCCGGTCGAGCCGCCGCCGGATTTCGAGCCGCCCGGGTTCACGCTGCCGCCGGCGCCACCCGGTGTCGAACCACTGCCTGGCGTGGTCGCACCACCCGGTGTCAGCGCCCCGCCGGGCGTGGTCGGCGGCGGGCAGCGGCGCCGTTCGCAGGCCGCAAGCAGCGCCCGCAGCCGCTCGAGTTCGTCGCGCATCTCGTGTGGGGGCGGGTCGTCCCAGAATTCGTCCGGATCGTAGTCGAGCTGGATGAAACTGATCAGGGAATTGATCTCGCGGGCCAGATCGCGGCACGGAGCGCAGTTCGTGCTCACCAGCTGCAACAGGTCATTCGGTATCCCGCCCAATAACAGGCCCAGACCACCCAACCTCCCGCAATTGCGTAATTCGCAGCTCCGCAACGCGGACTTGAAATTCTGCCACTGCCCCCACAGGCGCGCGCTGTAGTTGCGGTACATCGGCCAGTGTGAACCGCCGATGTCGATCTGGTTTTTCTCCGCATCGCTCAGGCTGTTGATCCAGGCGTTGTGGATCACGCGCTGGACGCGCAGCCATTCGTTGGCCTCGGCGACGATCTGGTTGCACGCCGCGCAGTCGGTGGTGAGGTTCAGCTGCGTCAATGCGCGCGGCGGTGGCGGCGTACCCGGAACGCCGGCCGCGCGGCTCGCGTCCCCCGGGAGTTCGACTGGCACATGCCAGCCGTTGAATTCGTTGTGTCCGGAGGGACTGAAACGGAAGGTCTGGCCGCCCTCGCCAGGCCCCTCGATACCGCACTGTTTCTCGCAGTCCGATAGCTGACGCTCGAGTTGCTCGACCAACCCCTCGATGCGGAACAGCTGGTTCTGGATGGCCAGCGCATCGCCGTTGGCCTTGCGTGCCGCGCGCTGCGCCGCAGGGTCGTCAGGATTCGCGTTGGCCCGGGCTTGGATGTCACGGGCCGCGATGAGCGCGTTGCGGAAACGCTGCTGGAGCACAGCGGCGTTGTTGTAGGCCTGCTCGAGCGACTGGGCGAGTGGCCGGCAGGGGGCGCAGTTGGTCCCGACCTGCCAGCGACCGTCGAGCTGGGTCGCGATCCAGGCGCGGGGGTCGGCGTGCGCGTTCGGCACAACCGCGAACGGCCCGGCCAGAACGGCCAACCACAGAAGCACCCAGCGCCCGGTCCAACCGGACGCTCGCGCGTGACCTGTCGCGGTGCGCGAGTTCTGAATCATCGCCCCCAGTTCTGCGTGTCGCTGCCGTTCATCCGGCGGCGACGTCCACCGTGCTGTACCGGTGGTTCTTACCCGGAGTCTTGCAGCCGCTGCCGGTCAGGTCAAGGCGCGATGGTATTGCGGCGCGTCATTTGCGCACGTGGCCGTCGCCCATCACGACGAATTTCTGCGTGGTCAGGCCCTCGAGCCCGACTGGGCCGCGTGCATGCAGCTTGTCGGTGGAAATGCCGATCTCGGCGCCGAGCCCGTATTCGAAGCCGTCGGCGAAGCGCGTCGAGGCGTTGACCATCACGGAACTGGAATCCACCTCGCGCAGGAAGCGCTGCGCGCGCGTCCAGTCCTGCGTGACGATGCTGTCGGTGTGGTGCGAGCTATGCGTTTCAATGTGCTCGATCGCCGCATCCAGTCCGTCGACGATGCGGATGGCGAGGATCGGCGCCAGATACTCCGTGCCCCAGTCCTGTTCGGTCGCCGGTTTCGCCGTCGGCAGGATGGCGCGGGTACGCGCGCAGCCGCGCAGCTCCACACCCTTGCCGGTGTAGATCTTGCCCAGCTGCGGCAGCACATCCGCTGCGATCGCGACATCCACGAGCAGGGTTTCCATGGCATTGCACACCCCATAGCGATGGGTCTTGGCGTTGTCCGCGATCGCGATGGCCTTGGCGGGGTCGGCCGAGGCGTCGATGTAGACGTGGCAAATACCGTCGAGGTGTTTGATCACCGGGATGCGCGACTCGCGGCTGATGCGCTCGATCAGGCCCTTGCCACCGCGCGGGATGATGACATCGACATACTCCGGCATGGTCAGCAGCGCACCGACCGCCGCACGATCGGTCGTGGCAACGACCTGCACCGCCGTCTCCGGCAGGCCGGCCGAAGCCAGCCCGTTCGCGACGCAGGCGGCGATCGCCTGGTTGGAGTGAATCGCCTCGGAGCCCCCGCGCAGAATGGTGGCGTTGCCAGCCTTCAGGCACAGCCCGGCGGCATCCGCGGTCACATTCGGACGGGATTCGTAGATGATGCCGATCACGCCGAGCGGCACGCGCATGCGCCCGACGCGGATGCCGCTCGGCCGATAGTTGAGATCGGTGACGGCGCCCACCGGGTCGGGCAGCGCGGCGATCTCGCGCAGACCCTGCGCCATGGCGCCGATCCGCGCCGGGGTGAGTTCCAGCCGGTCGAGCAGCGCATCGTCGAGCCCGTTCGCACGACCGGCCTTGAGGTCGCGCGCGTTCTCGCTGGTCAGCGTTTTCGCGCCGGTTTCGATCGCATGCGCCATCGCCTCGAGCGCGGCGTTCTTGGCGCCGGTCTCCGCGCGCGCCATGGCGGCGGCCGCCGCGCGGGCCTCGCGCCCGAGCTGGCGGACATAGTCTTCGACGGACAGATCAAGTTCAGCCGGAACGTTCATGACGGTGTTCACGCAAGTGAGTGGGTTGAGGTGAACTCAAGAATCGGTTCGGCACATGGCCGTGCCGACATTTTCAATGCGCGAAAGCGCCTGAAAATGCAGGAAGCCGAAAAACCGCGCTTTTTTCAGCTTCGCGCCGCCGTCAGTCCCGGACGGATTGCTCGGCGCACCGAGCAACTATACCGGATCGGCCGTCGCCGCCCCCTCGCCGACACCGCAGGCCGCGGCCACCAGTGCCGCCAGTGCCGCCCAGCCGCTGACGCCACCCGCCCGGCCCTTTGCGGCGCGATCCACGCCACCGAGCTGGCCGAGCAGTCCGAGCCAGCGCCGCGCCGTCAAGCGCCGCGCGGCCCGGCTGTAGGCCTGCGCCCGGTCCCCGAACACCTTGTGTTCGCGAAACACCGCCTGCGCCGGTTCGCCCGCGGCGAGCTGCGCGAGAATGCGGATCTCCCGCGCCAGCGCGCCGACGACCATCGGCAGTTCCTGACCCTCGGCTTCGATGCCACGGCAGATGCGCACCGCGCGCGCGGCATCGCCACCGCGCACGGCCTCGGCGAGCGTGAACGCATCGAATCGCGCGGCGTCCGCGAGCCCGGCCTCGGCCTCGGCGGCCGACACGGCGCCGGGCCCGCGCAACATCAGGAGCTTGTCGAGCTCCTGCGCGCAGGCCAGCAGATTGCCCTCGGTGCGCTCGGCGAGCATCGCGACCAGGGCCGCATCGGGCTTGAGTCCGAGACGACGCGCACGCGCGCCGATCCAGCGCGGCAGCGTGTCCGGCCCGACCGGCCACACCTCGACGAGCACGCCGGCGGCTTCCAGCGCATCGAACCACTTGCCGCGAGCGCGCTTTTCGATGCGCGGCAGGCTCACGACCAGGATCGTGTCCGCGGGCAGGCGCGCTGTCCAGGCGACGAATGCCTCCGCGCCGGTCTTGCCGGGCTTGCCCGAGGGCAAACGCAGCTCGATCAGTCGCCGCTCGGCGAACAGCGACATCGATTCGGCGCAGGCGTAGAGCTCGGCCCAGTCGAAGCCGGTATCGGCATCCAGCACGATGCGCTCGGAGAAGCCGGCGGCACGGGTCGCCGCACGGATCGCATCGAGCACCTCGCCGCACTGCAGGGGTTCGTCGCCGCTGACGACCCACACGGGCGCAAACGGCTCGTGCAGCTGCGATTCGATCTGTTCCGGTCTCAGTCGCATCGCGTGAACGCGCTCACAGTTCCGACAAAAACATGCACTGACTCCACCCTGACGACCACCGTTTGCGAACCGCGTCGCATCCAGCGGCCAAGACGGCCGCGATTATTCATCAAAAGCGCGGTTGCGGGCAGCAGCGCCCGACGCATACAGGTCATCGGGAGCAGGAAACGTGGGTGTACGTGGTCTCTGGGAAGCACTGATCCATCGGTCCCGGATTGCCAGAGCAGCACGCCCCTGTGCCGCGGGAAACTCCGGAATTTTTCGGAGTTTCCTCTGCTTTGGCGCACTGTGCGCACTGTCTGCACCGGCACCCGCCGCCGCGGGCCAGGCCGAGGTGCTGCTGGTCGATGCGCTCAGCGGCACGCCGCGCTCAGGTGTCGATGTGCATGCGCGCGAGCGGCTCGGCGACGGCAAGTCCACGTGGCGCGCGAAAACGGCAACCGGCGCCGACGGCATCGCCCGCTTCGAACTCGCCGGACTCGGCAGCGGAGCACGCTACTACTTTCTCGCCAACGCCAGCGACAGCGGCTGGCTGGAATCGGCGGAGATCACCGCGCCGGGACGGGTGCGGCTGGAGGTCGGGCAGCTGCCGGTGACCGCGGTCTCCGGCGCCGACGGCGAACCGCTCGCGAACCGTGACATCACCCTCGTCGAAGTCCTCGCCAACGACGAACAGCGCTGGATCAGCCGGGTCGAGACCGATGCCAGCGGCCAGGCCGTGTTCGACGCCCCGGGGCTCGGCCAGGGCCGACGCTACCGGCTCAAGGCGCAAAGCACGATCGATCAATCCTGGAAATACAGCGCCATCCTCGAGACCGCGGGGGCGTTCCGCTTCACGGTCGGCAATGCGCCGCTCGCAGTGCGGGTCGAGGACTTCCACAGCGGCGCTGCGCTGGCCGGGATCGAAATCACGGTGCGTGAGCGCGTCGCCGACGGCACGCACTGGGTCACGCGACGGACCGCCGACGCCGACGGCCGCCTGACCCTGGACCTCGACGGGCTCGGCGCCGGCCGCGTCTACGAGCTCAAGGCACAGCCCTACAACGGCGGCTGGGCGGTCAGCGACGCGCTGACGGCGACCGGCGAATACCGATTCCGGCTCGGCAAGCTCCCCGTGCGGCTGGTCGCGGGCGACACCGGCCAGGCGCTGGCCGGCGTGCAGCTGGTCGTCATCCGCAAGGAATGGAACGGCGAACGCAAGTGGCAGAACGACGGTATGACGGACGCGGGCGGCACGGTGCGCTTCGACCCGACCGACCTCGGCGGCGGGCCGATCTATGTCATCAAAGCCGTCAATCCGTTCGGCGACGGCGAGCACTACTACAGCGACTGGATCACGGCCCCGGCCAAATTCGACTTCGAGCTGACGCGCGACCAGCCGCTGCAGCCGGACTTCCGCCCGCCGCAGATCACGCTGATCGAGCCGGTCGCCGGCGCACGCATCGGAACCGGCGGCATGCGCGTGCTGGGCGTCGCCCACGACCGCGTCGGCGTCGACGGCGTGCGGCTGCGCATCGCGCGTGGCGACGTGGTGGAGTTCGTTCACGCCGAGCTGTTTGCGGACACCGGCTTCTGGCGCGCGACCGTGCCGGCGGCCGCCATCGGCGGCCCCGGCCCGGTGTCGGTGCGCGCGTTCGCCTGGGATGCCGCCAAGAACGGCGCGGTCGCCGAAGTTGCAGTCGAGGTTTTCGAAGACGGTGCGGCGCCAGACCTCAGCCTCGCTGCGCCGGATGTCAGCTGGACGGGCGGCGCCGTGATCAGCGGCAGCATCAGCGACAACAGCCAGATCGCGAACCTGCGCGCGACGCTCACCGGCAGCCAAACCCGCAGTCTGGAACTCGACTTTCCGCCACGCGGCGGAGCGTTTCAGGTGCCACTGCCGTCCGGCGTGGCCGCGCCCGGCGAGACGCTCGATCTGCGCGTGGAGGCAACCGATTTCAGCGGCAACCGACGCACGCGCTCGGTGACACTCGCGGTCGTCGAGGAGCCGATCGATTCCATGCAGCTGGCCCGGCGCGCGAGCTTTGGCCCGACGCCGGAACTGCTCGCGGCGATCCGTGCAACGGGCGTCGAAGACTGGCTGAACGGACAGCTGGATCCGAACCTCGATCCCGGTGCCGAACTTGCAGCGGCGCTCGCCGAACTCGGGCCGGTGGATTCACGTTCGGACCTGCAGAACTGGTGGCTCACGCACATGCGGCTCAGCGCAGCGCAGCTGCGTGAGCTCATGACCTGGTTCTGGGACAACCACTTCAACACCGATCTGAACAAGCACGGCAACTGGGGCTGGGAGCTCGCCGAAATCGAGGCGTTCCGCGCGAACGCATTCGGTGGGTTCCGCACCCTGCTCGGGATCAGCGCGAAGAGCCCGGCGATGCTGAAGTACCTGGACAACGCCACCAGCCGCAAGGAAAACCCGAACGAGAACTACCCGCGCGAGCTGCTCGAACTGCACACCATGGGCGTCGATGGCGGCTACACCCAGGACGATGTCGAGGAGGTCGCCCGCGCGCTGACCGGCTGGACGGTGCGCGAGGGTGCGTTCCAGTTTCGCTCGCACTGGCACGACAACGGTGAGAAAACCGTGCTGGGTCATGTGCTCGCCGCCGGACGCGGGGTTGAGGACGGCGAGGACGTGCTGGACATCCTCGCCGCGCATCCGTCCACCGCGCACCACGTCTGCACGAAGCTGCTGCAACTGTTCGTGCGCGACGACCCGCACGCGGACGCGATCGACGAATGCGCCGGGGTGTTCATGGACACCGACGGCCACATCGGCACGGTCGTGTCGCACATCCTGCATTCGCCGGCGTTCAGCGATCTGGCCAATGCGCAGATGAAGGTGCGCACGCCACTGGAGTCGGTGCTGGCAACCTCGCGTGCGCTCGGCGTCGTGCAGGGTCGCAACGGCATGCGCGCGGCACTGGAAGACCTCGGCATGCCGCTGATGCAGAACCCGGTGCCGACCGGTTACGCCGAGACTGGCGAACGCTGGACGCATTCCAACCAGCTGCTCGCGCGGGTGCGCCTTGGTTCGGAGCTGGCGTTCGCCCGCCCCGGCGAGTATCGCAACCATCTGCTGGATCCGCTCGGCGCATTGAACGCGCAGGGCCATACGACCGCCGACGGCATCGCCGGGGCGCTCGCCGAACGCCTGTTCGCGCACGACTACTCGGACGTCGAATGGTCGGTTCTGCGCGGCGCGCTCGCGCCGGCCAATGACCTGCCGTTCGGCCACCTCGACGCTGAAGCGGCCGACGAGCGCGTGCGCACCGCGATCGCGCTGGCGCTGGGCTTCCCGGCGTTCCACCTGCAATGACACGGGGTCACAGCATGCAGCGACGTCGCTTCCTGAAATTCACCGCCGGCGCGCTCGCAACCGGCGCGCTGCGGCTGCGTTTCGCGCAGGCCGCCGAAGCGAACCCGACGACCCTGGTCGTCGTGTTTCAGCGCGGCGGCTGCGACGGCCTGAACACGGTGGTGCCATTTGGCGATCCGTACTACGCCGGTCTGCGTCCGGGCATCGGCATCGCGCCGCCGAACGCCGGCAACCCGGCGGCCGCGCTGAACCTGAACGGCTTCCTCGGCCTGCATCCGGCGCTCGCGCCGCTGCATGCCCTGTATCTCGACGGCCGTCTCGGCGTGCTGCCGGCCGTGCAGTATCCGGACGCCTCGCAGTCGCATTTCGATGGCCAGCGCTGGATCGAAAGCGGCCAGCCCGAATCGTCGATCGACGGCTGGCTGAACCGCTACCTGGCCCAGACCTCCATCGACGCCGCCGTGCGCGCGGTCAGCATGGGCGGCTCGCTCGCGCATGCGCTGCGCGGCGAGGTGCCGGTCGCCACGCTCGACGACATCGGCAATCTCGGGTTCGGCGGCGGTGACGGCGAGGTTCTGGTGAACGCGCTGGCCACGGTCTACGAACAGTCGATCGACGCCGAAGACCGCCACCGTGCGGCCCTGCATCAGGCCGGGCTGACCTTTCTCGACAACCTCGAGACGCTTGCCGCGATCGACATCTCGAACTACGTGCCCGAAAACGGTGCCGAGTACCCGGAGTCGGGCTTTGGCACTTCATTGCGCCAGGTCGCGGCCCTGATCAAGGCGGACGTGGGGCTCGAGGTCGCGACCGCCGACATCGGCGGCTGGGATACGCATTCGGGCCAAGGCGGCGCCCAGGGTCCACAGGCCGGTCGGCATGCGGACTTCGCCGCCGGCATTGCCGCGCTGGTCACGGACCTCGGCACCCGCATGGACGACGTGCTGATCCTGAGCATGACCGAGTTCGGCCGCACCGCCGAGGAGAATGCCAGCGGCGGCACCGATCACGGCCATGCCGCGGCCTGGTTCGCGGCCGGCAACGGCATCCACGGCGGTGTGCATGGTGCTTGGCCCGGGCTCGCCCCGGCGAATCTCCACGACGGTCGCTACCTCGACCACAGCATCGATTTTCGCGACGTCATGGCCGAGGTGCTGACGCGCTTCCTCGGCGTCGCCGACACCGGTCTGATCCTGCCGGGCTTTACCCCGACACCAATCGGCCTGATTGGCTGACCGGTGGACCCGGCGCTCTGGGTCCAGCGTGCAACGCGCCCAGTGTGAAACTCGGATGGCTGGCCGTGGGTGACCCGGGCACGCCGAAGCAGCACCATGGGCTCAACCCTGGCGGCTTGAACGCCCTAACGCCGGGCCTGCGTTACGAGATGTGATCGCCCTGGCGAGCCCCGCGCGAACGCAGACCTGCCAGCGCAAGCCCCGCAATCAACAATGCCAGCGTGGCCGGCGCCGGCAGCGCCGCCGGCGAAGCATCCAGTGCGACATCGTCAAAATCGACTTCGCGATGCGCGACCGGATCGACCGGGTCCGGCACGTTGAGATTCACCAGCCCGATCACCAGCGGCTGTCCGATCAAAAGCGGGTTGACGCCGGTGCTGTCGAATACGATCTGACTCAGGCGAAACTCGCCTTCGGGAATGACCAGGCTATTCAGATCAGCCGCGAGCAGAGTCGTGCCCGCCAGCAGTTCGACCCGATAACCCGGAAATCCATCCAGGTCGAAAAAGATCGGGCCACCGCCAAGGTCCGAAGTCCCGGAGGCGATGTTGCCGACGCCAACGGTCAGCGTGTAAATCGTGTCGGCTGCGAGTACGGCACCCAGGGTCTGGCGAATGCCAAATTCGACATTGGCCGTTCCACCCGCATCCATGTAGGCAATCGCCACGTTGCTGCCGCCCCACTGGCCCGGAGCAAAGTACGTTGTCGTCGCCGGGTTCAGGGTGCCAACGGTTTCGCCGGCGACCGCGGCGGTGTTGTAGTCCGCCCAGCCGGTCGGCGCCGTGAAAGTGAACGTGTTTGGCCCATGGACCTCGGCCTCGAACCCCGGATTGACGACCGGAACAGCGACGGCCTGAGCGCAGGCGGCGAACAGGGCTGAAAAGACCAGCACGCACGCAGCGACGATCTCTCTACACCCCACGATGAGTTTCTCCACTTTGCCTCCCCGGCAACCCCTGCCCGGACATTCGGCTGGTTCATCCGCAAGCGCGTGCGGCACTGGAGAACGAGGTTTGCACACGGCGGTGCGAACAAACCGGGAACACGGTCGCAATTCCGGAACTCGCGCTCGGACCTGGCCGAAACTCGCTTCAGTGTGCCGCCGTGAGCACGGCGTGAATCTGGAAGTAAGCGATCAGGATCTCGAACATCAGCCGCCAGACGAGTTCGCCGATCGTGAAGAACACGATGAACAGTGTCACGACCAGCGCCGGCCGCGGCGCCTTCTCCGCGGCCGCATGCGCGGCGCTGCGCGCACCGACCGGCACTCGGGCCGGCTCGCGCCGCGTGGCCCAGCGCACGAACATGAAGGTCAGCACGGGCAGCACCACGGCGCCCACGTAGTAGACGACGAACAGCAGCGGCTCGCCGATCATGACGCGAAACGTCGCGACGTCCGAAAGCATTTGAAACAGATCGTGCATAGGTGGCTAGCATAGCGCGGCCCCGGCGCCGCGCGCGTGGTCATCCGGGGATACGAATCCTGCTACGCTCGATCCGGCCATGAATCCCCACGCGATTTTTGTACTGGCGCTGACCGGCATCGCACTGGTGCTGTTCTCGCGCGAGCGCATCCCGATCGAGACCTCGGCACTGGCCGTGCTCGCGGTGCTCGCGATCGGTTTCGAACTCGTGCCGTTTCACGATGCCGACGGCGTGCTGCACGCCACGGACCTGTTTCTCGGCTTCGGCCACGAGGCGCTGGTCGCGGTCTCCGCGCTGATGATCGCCGGGCAGGGGCTGGTGCGCACCGGCGCGCTGGAACCGGTCGGCCGCGCCCTCGGCAGGCTGTGGAGCGTGGCACCAGCGCTGTCGCTGCTCGCAACCCTGCTGTTCGGTGCCGTGCTCAGCGCCTTCGTCAACAACACGCCGGTGGTCGTGCTGCTGCTGCCGATCCTCGTCGGCGTGTCGCTGCGCGCGGGCAGACCGCCGTCGGACGTGCTGATGCCCATGGGTTTCGCGACCCTCGTCGGCGGCATGGCGACGACCATCGGCACCTCGACGAACCTGCTCGTCGTCGCGGTCGCCGCGGACCTCGGCATGCGCCGGCTCGAACTGTTCGACTTTTTGCTGCCGGCCGCGATCGCCGGGGGCATCGGCATCGTGTATCTCTGGCTCGTCGCGCCACGGCTGCTGCCGGCGCGCACGGCACCGATGGCCGACACCTCGCCACGCGTGTTCGAGGCCGCGCTGGTCATCGAGGAAACGAGCTTCGCGGCCGAGAAAAAAATTCGCGAACTGCTCGAACGTGCCGGCAGCGAACTGCGCATCGCCCATGTGCAGCGCGGCGCGGGCGTCGAGGTCGCCCCGCTGCCCGACGTGCGCGTGAGGCCGGGCGACCGCCTCATCGTGCGCGATACGCCGGACCGCCTGAAGGCCTACGAAGCCGCGCTCGGTACGCCGCTGTACTCCGGCGACGAGCGGCTGGATTTCGATGCGGTCAAGAAACAGGACGACGAGCAGATTGCCGAGGTCGTGATCACGACCGGTTCGCCGTTCGTGGGCATGACCCTGCGCGGCGCACGCTTCGCCGACCGCTTCCGTCTGACGACGCTGGCCCTGCATCGCAGCGGACGCGCGCTGTCCGGGCAGGGCCGGCACCTCAACGACACGCCGCTGCGGCCCGGCGACGTGCTGCTCGTGCAGGGCGCGCGTGAACGGCTGGCCGAGATCAAGCGCAACGGCGAACTGCTGCTGCTCGATGCCACGGCGGACCTGCCGCGCTCGAGACGCGCGCCGATCGCCGCGGCCATCATGATCGGCATCGTCGCAGCGGCCGCGTTCGGCCTGCTGTCGATCGCCGTCGCCGCCGTCGTCGGCGTGCTGCTGATGCTGATCACGCGCTGTCTGAGCTGGCCCGATGTCGGCCGCGCGCTGAGTCCCGCGGTCATTCTCATCATCGTCGCGAGTCTGGCGCTGGGCATTGCCATGACGCGCACGGGCGCGACGCGTTACCTCGCCGAGCAACTGGTCATCGTCATGCAGGGCGCATCACCAGCCGTGCTGCTGTCGGCACTGATGCTGCTGATGGCGCTGGTCACCAACGTGGTGTCGAACAACGCGGCCGCGGTGATCGGCACGCCCATCGCGATCTCCATCGCGAACGATCTCGCGCTGCCGCCGGAGCCCTTCGTGCTCGCAATCCTGTTCGGCGCGAACATGAGCTTCGCAACGCCCATGGCTTACAAGACCAACCTGCTGGTCATGAACGCCGGCGGCTATTCCTTCGGCGATTTTCTGCGCGCCGGCCTGCCGCTGACGCTGCTGATGTGGGCGGTGTTCTCGTTCCTGCTGCCGATGCTCTATCCAATTGCCGGTTCCTGATTGCCGGCGTCAGACTCAGACACAACGCCCTCGTTCAGTTCACTCCTGTGGACTCGCTCTGGCGGTCACGCCAGCGCTCATGTCCGCAATGCTTGCAGCGCACCTGTTCCTGCCAGCGCAGCTTTCCGGTCTTCGCGGGCGAGCGGGTTTCACCGGTCGGCAGAAAGGCCGCGAAACGGCGGCATTTCGGGCACCGCGAACGGAACAACCCGCCCACCACGATCGCCGCGACGATGAAGACAGCCAGAAAAGCCCACTCCACGCGATGCTCCAGCGACCGGCCAAAGCCCGAGTATAGGCCGGCCGCACGTCCCGAGCCGGAAACCAGCGCCAACGCGAGCAGGTAGAATCCCGCCGCGATGGACGTATCCGACATTCTCGATCCCCTGAACGATGCGCAGCGCGAGGCCGTTGCCGCACCGGCTGGTGCGCATCTGGTGCTCGCCGGCGCGGGCAGCGGCAAGACCCGCGTGCTCGTGCACCGCATCGCCTGGCTGCTGCGCGTGGAGGGCGTTTCGCCCTACAACATTCTCGCGGTCACGTTCACGAACAAGGCCGCGCGCGAGATGCGCATCCGCATCGAGGAACTGCTCGGTCAGCCGCTCGGCGGCCTGTGGGCCGGAACGTTTCATGGTCTTGCGCACCGGCTGCTGCGCCAGCACTGGGCCGAGGCGAAGCTGCCGCAGAATTTCCAGATTCTCGACAGCGACGACCAGTACCGCCTGGTGCGCCGCGTGCTGCGTGATCTCGAACTCGACGAGGCCCGCTGGCCGCCACGCAAGGCGCAATGGTTCATCAACGACCGCAAGGACGAGGGCCTGCGCGCCGAGCACATCGAGCCCGGCAATGATCCGTGGCAACGCCAGTTGTCGCGGATCTACGCGACCTATCAGAGCGCCTGTGAACGCGCGGGTGTGGTGGATTTCGCGGAACTCCTGCTGCGTGCACACGAACTGTGGCGCGACAACCCGCCCCTGCTCGCGCAGTACCAGGAGCGCTTCGAGCACATCCTCGTCGACGAATTCCAGGACACCAACGCCATCCAGTACGCCTGGCTGCGCCTGCTCGACGGTCGGCGCGGACGTCTGTTCGCCGTCGGCGACGACGACCAGTCGATCTATGGCTGGCGTGGCGCGCGCGTGGAAAACATCCTGAGCTTTCAGCGCGAGATGCCCGACGTAAAACTCACGCGGCTGGAACAGAACTACCGCTCCACGGGCACCATTCTCGCGGCCGCGAACGCGCTGATCGCACACAACGACGGACGTCTGGGCAAGCACCTGTGGACCGACGCCGGCGACGGCGCGCCGATCCACATCTATCGCGCGAACACCGATCTCGATGAAGCCGCGTTCATCGTCGAGCGCATCCGGCGCTGGATCGAGACCGAGGGTCGCGCCGCCGACTGCGCGGTGCTGTATCGCTCGAACGCCCAGTCGCGCGTGCTCGAAGACGCGCTGCTGCGCACGGGCATCGCCTATCGCGTGTATGGCGGCCTGCGATTCTTCGAGCGCGCCGAGATCAAGGACGCCGTCGCCTACCTGCGCCTCGTGTCGAATCGCGACGACGATCCCTCGTTCGAGCGCGTCGTGAATCTGCCCACGCGTGGCATCGGTGCGCGCACGCTGGAGATCGTGCGCGAACAGGCCCGCGCGCAGGACCGTTCAATGTGGGATACGGCACGCGCACTCGTTACCAGCGGCGCACTCGGCGCGCGCGCGGGTGGCGCACTCGACGCGTTCCTGACGCTCATCGACGAACTCGCCGCACGCTGCGAAGGGATGGAGCTGCACGAACAGGCCGCACTGGCGATCGAAACCAGCGGCCTGCGCGATCACTATCAGAAGGAAGGTGGCGAGAAGGCGCAGTCGCGCAACGAAAACCTCGACGAACTGATCAACGCCACTTCACAGTTCGAGTCCGAGAACGACGAAACCCTGGCACCGCTGGATCAGTTTCTCGCGCATGCGGCGCTGGAGGCCGGCGAGACCCAGGCCGATGCGTTCACCGATGCCGTGCAGCTCATGACCCTGCATTCGGCCAAGGGGCTGGAGTTTCCGCTGGTGTTGATCTGCGGCGTGGAGGAAGGTCTCTTCCCGCACCAGATGTCCATCGATGAACCGGGTCGCCTGGAAGAAGAGAGAAGGCTCTGTTACGTCGGAATCACACGCGCGCGACGCGAGCTGTACCTGACGCTCGCCGAACACCGGCGCCTGCACGGGCGTGAGGTGTTTCCGTTGCCGTCACGGTTTCTCGGTGAGATTCCGGCCGCCTTGACCGACGAAGTGCGCGCTCGGGGACGTGGATTCACGTCAGCACCGAAACCCGCCGCAGCGGGCCAGATGGGCGAGAGCGGTTTCCGGCTCGGACAGCGAGTGGAACACGCGCGCTTTGGCGAAGGCGTCGTTACCAACGCCGAAGGCGCCGGCGCCAGCGCCCGTGTGCAGGTCAACTTCGAGGCCTCCGGCACCAAGTGGCTGGTGGTCGGCTACGCGAACCTGCGCGCAATCTGACGTTCGCAGGGCACACGCGTGCCGGGATTGTTGACCGGGGTGCACCGCGCACCGAAAGTCTCCTGAAATGCCGTATGCGGTGCGTGGTAGGCACCCATGTGCGGTGTGAGTAGGGTGCGCACCGCGCACCGGTAGGCGATTGAAATGCCGTATGCGGTGCGTGGTACGCACCCTACGGTACTACCCCGGTGCCACAATTTCGTTGCTAGCGGAATCCCCGAACACACGGTAGCCGGCGGCACCCTTGCCGCCGTTTTTGACCTCGTACATCAGTGCGTCAGCCACCGCCACGGCCACGGCGACCGATTGCGGTGCCTGCGTGAAGGTGACGACGCCGACACTGCACCCCACGCCAAAACCCATGGCATCCACGCGAGCGCGCAGGGAGTTCAGCAGAACCTCCATGGTTTCGCGCGCCACGCTCTCGCCCGTCTCCGGAAGCACCACCGCAAACTCGTCGCCGCCGAGGCGCGCGGCCGTGTCCACCTGGCGGACACCCGCGGCGAGTGCTGCTCCGACGGTTCTCAGCAAATCGTCGCCGCGGGCGTGGCCGTGACGATCGTTGACGTGCTTGAAGTTGTCGAGATCGACATAGGCCAGGGTGATGGGCCGCCGGCTGCGCCGCGCCAGCGCCAGGTCGTGCGCGAGCCGGTCCTCGAACGCACGGCGGGTGCACAGTCCGGTCAGGGCATCGGTACGTGCCAGACGCCGATCGTTCTCGGCCTTCTCCCGCAGTGTTGTGAGCAGCAACGCGCAGGTCAGGAAAAACCCCAGTCGTACGATGGCGTTCCAGACCGGGATCGCCGGGTGCGAGTACGCTCGCACGGAAATCGTGTCCGCCAGATACCAGGCGATGCACGACAACAGTGCGATCGCGATGCCCATACGCCGCCCGCCGTACCAGGCCGCGACGGCCACGGGCGCAAGGTAGAACACGGACGTAGAGATCTCCGCTCCTGCGGCAATGTCCACGCCAAAGACCAGGGCCACGCCGAAGACGCCAATGACGCCGATCCACTCTGCACCCTGGCGCGAAAGCCACAAATGTGTCGCCCGGCGCCCGGCAAGCACACGGCCCACAAACGCGCGCAGGATCGGTCGGACTCGCGACATCGTCATCCCCAATACGGACGCAACCTGAGAGGTTCGGAGCCATGCGCCGCTCACGCCTGCGCAAGCAATGCTCCACACGGGCGACTCAAGATAGCGCGAGTCAGGAGGTGCGGGATCGCTCGATGCTGTTTGACGCCAACGATTCGCCCGCCTCCTGGCGCACCGTCTACAAGCGCTGACTAAAGACGCTCGAAGATCGCCGAAATACCCTGCCCGCCGCCGATGCACATGGTCACCAGCGCGTACCTGCCGCCGATGCGTTCGAGTTCGTAAAGCGCCTTGGTGGTCAGGATCGCGCCGGTTGCACCGACCGGATGGCCCAGCGCGATCGCGCCGCCGTTCGGGTTGGTCCTGGCCGGGTCCATGTCCAGCGCCTTCAGCACGGTCAGCGCCTGCGCGGCAAACGCCTCGTTGGATTCGATCACATCCATCTGGTCGAGCTTCAGGCCACTGCGCTCCAGCGCAATCTTCGATGCCGGGATCGGCCCTTCGCCCATGATGTGATGCGGCACACCGGCGATGCCGTAGGCAACGAGCCGCGCCATGGGCTTGCAGCCCGCACGCTCGGCCGCGCCGGCTTCGGCCAGCACGACCATCGCCGCGGCATCGTTGATGCCCGAGGCATTGCCGGCCGTGACCGTGCCGTCTTTCTTGAACGCCGGGCGCAGTTTCGCCAGCGTTTCCATCGTCGTACCGGGCTTGGGATGTTCGTCGGTGTCGAACACGACATCGCCTTTGCGGGTCTTCATCACAACGGGCATGATCTGAGACTTGAAATGTCCGGCTTCGATCGCGGCCGCCGCGCGGCGCTGGGATTCGACCGCGAAGGCGTCCTGGTCCTCGCGCGTAAAGCCCCACTTCTCGGCGAGGTTCTCCGCGGTCACGCCCATGTGGCCGACGCCGAACGGGTCAGTCAGGGTCGCGACCATCATGTCGACCATCTGGGTATCACCCATGCGCGCGCCGTGGCGCGTCGCCGGGGAAATATACGCGCCGCGCGACATGACCTCGGCACCGCCGCCGATGCCGAAATCGCAATCGCCGAGCAGGATGGACTGCGCCGTGCTGACCACCGCCTGCAACCCGGAACCGCACAGCCGATTGACGGTGACGGCGACCGATTCATCCGACAATCCGCCATTGATCGCGGCAACCCGGGAGACATACGGCGAGCGCGACTCGCACGGAATGCAGCTGCCCACGGTCACGTAGTTGATCTTCGCCGGGTCAACGCCGGCACGGGCGACGGCTTCTTTTACAACCATGCCCCCCAGATCAGCCGCCTCGACCTCTTTCAGCGAACCGCCGTAGCCACCGATCGCGGTGCGCACGGCACTCAAGACAACGACATCACGATTTGCCATTCAGGCTTCCTCCAGCCAGGGGTCGGGATTTTGCTGCGCGGGCCGGTTCCGCCCGGGCATGAACCGGTAACGTGCCCGTCTCTGCAAGCGATGATCTCAGCCCCACGGGCGACTGCGCCAGTTCGCGGGCGAGCGCAACAGCGTGTCGGAAATCATCTGCCCACCAGGTGAGGGGTGACGCAGCGGTCCACGCCTCATGAAATGCGCTGAGCTTGCCGTAGTTGTTGTCGACCAGCACGTGCGGAATCCCGCACAGCAGACACAGCAGGTGCGCGTGCAGACGATCCGTAACGACGACCCTGCCACGGCTCAGCAGCCCGAGCCCACGTTCGAGTCGCCGCGAGGCCAGGCTGTTGTAGGCGAGCGAAATCGCATCGCCGATGAACGCAAGGCGCCGCGGATAGTTGACGCGAATCCGTTCCAGCTGCCGGATCAGCGTCAGCCCCCACCACGGGGCATCTTCAAGCCAGTCCACGACCTCGACGTCCGGCCCTTCGATCCGCTCAGCCGAATCGCTCTCGCGATCCGTGCGTTTCAGACACAGCACGTTGACGACCGGCTCACGGCGTCGCGCAATATCGATCGCGAGCGCGGAATCCGGACACAACGCCGCATCCAGGCCCATGGGGCCGGCCAGGATCGCGAGGCTGTTTCGATCCCGCGCCAGCGGCGTGAAATTCCCATGTGCGCGCAGCACTCGCGCGGACTCATCGCGAGCCCGCTCCGACGAATAGTGCACGCTCTGCGGCAACTGAACGATGCGCCGACGGGGAAAATCGCGCACGACGGAAAGACGCAGTCGCTCATGTGCGGGCCAGATGTCGCCCATGTTGCCGCCGCCGTGGATCAGGATGGGCACCTCGCGCGGAAAGCGCCGCAGCCGCGCCGCCGAATAGGTCCGGCGCTCGGTTTGCGACAGCACCTCGACCCCGAGCTCGGCGAGCATCGCCTTTTGCCCGAGCCATATCGCGCTGTCACCGACGTTCGGAACGTTCGGGAAGTCAACCAGCACAACCCGCCGGGCGCCCTGCAGGAATTCCGCATAGCGTGCCTTCAGTTCGGCCTGCAGGCGGCGCCGCAGGGCGGCAACGTCGTGCGGCTCAGGTGACAATCGAGCATTCACTGGAATCCCACAATCCCGCGGGCGGCGAGACCGCATCGTATGACCCGGACTGCTGCATGTATACACCTTCAGCCGATCGTCCCATGGTTTCCAGCGGTTCGGGCTTTGCGAAACGCCCCCGCAGCCTGCGAAACTGGCGCGCCTCGCGTCTCCTGCGCCCGTCGCGCCGAGCGCAATCCACGGAGCCTCCAGACCATGCAACGCAGAAACTTCCTCAGGGGGCTCGGCGCGGGCTCCGTCGCGCTGGGCGCCGGTGCCGTCAGCACTCGCACGTTTGCGAAGGCCGAACACAAGTGGAAGATGGTCACGACCTGGCCGAAGAACTTCCCCGGCCTGGGCACGACGGCGAACCGCGTCGGCCAGCTGATCGAATCCATGAGCGACGGCCGCATCCGGGTGAAGGTCTACGGCGCGGGCGAACTCGTTCCGCCGTTCGAGACCTTTGACGCCTGCTCGCGCGGCACGGTCGAACTGGGCCACGGCTCGGCCTACTACTGGAAGGGCAAGGTCGAGTCCGCGCAGTTCTTCTCGACCGTACCGTTCGGACTGACCGCGCAGGAGATGGGCGCCTGGCTCGAATTCGGCGGCGGCATGGAACTCTGGCGCGAGTTGTACACGGGTTTCGGACTGGTGCCGATCGCCGCCGGCAACTCCACCGTGCAGATGGCCGGCTGGTTCAATCGCGAGATCAATTCGCTGGCCGACCTCTCGGGACTGAAAATGCGCATCCCCGGACTCGGCGGCGAGGTTTTGCAGCGCGCCGGCGGCACGCCGGTGAACCTGCCGGGTGGCGAATTGTTCACGGCACTGAAGAGCGGCACGATCGATGCGACCGAATGGGTCGGCCCATACAACGATCTGGCCTTCGGGCTGCACAAGGCCGCGAAGTACTACTACTACCCGGGCTGGCACGAGCCCGGTACGGCCATGGAACTCATCGTGAACAAGGCCGCCTGGGATGCACTGCCCGATGACCTGAAGGCCATCGTCGAAGGCGCCTGCGCGATCGCGAACCAGCGCATGATCGAGGAGTACACCGCGCGCAACAACGCGGCGCTCGAGACACTGGTCAACGAACACCATGTCGATGTCCGCCGACTGCCCGACGACGTACTGAAGAAGCTGCACGCGCTGTCGCTGGAAGTCGTCGCCGAACTCGCGAACAAGGACGAGTTCTCGCGACGCGTGTTCGCGTCCTACGAAAAATTCCGCAAACAGGTCATGCGCTGGAGTGAACTTTCGGACCGCGCCTACCTGAACGCCCGCGCCGCGACGGCCATTTGAACAACTATAGACGGTTAGCGCTAACGGTGCGTGGTACGCACCCTACGAGTTGCCGAAGACAGGGTGCGCACCGCGCCCGGGTAACTCAGAAGGAAACTCTCAATTGTCAGAGTTTCCCGCGGCACATGGACGTGCCGCCATTTTCAACGGATGTAAGACGTTGAACATGAAAGAAAGCGAAAGAAAACGAAAAATCGCACTTTTTCGTTATCGCTGCTCTAGCAATCCTTCGATGGATTGATCAGAGCTTCCTCAAGAGTTTCGCTAGACCGCCACGCGCGTGGCAGACATCGCAAAGTCCAGCGCAATGCCCGCGAACACGGCAAGGCCGAACCAGTTGTTGTTCAGAAACGCGCGAAAGCAGGCTGCCGGATCGCGCCCGCGGATCAGCCACTGCTGAAAGCCGGCAAGCAGCGCGGCGACACCGAGCCCCGCGTAGAACCACGGCCCGAGCTGTGCGTTCTGCCCCACCAGCGCAAGCGCGCCCAGCGTTGTAATCTGAAGCACGCCGACGGCGACCCGGTCGGCCTCGCCGAACAGGATGGCCGTGGATTTCACGCCGATCCGCAGGTCTTCCTCGCGATCGGCCATCGCATACATCGTGTCGTAGGCCACGGTCCACACCAGCGTCGCGGTGAACAGCAGCCATGCGATCGGCGGCAGCGAATCCTGCACCGCCGCATACGCCATCGGCACGGCCACGCCGAACGCCGCGCCGAGATGCACCTGCGGCAGGTGGTGAAAGCGCTTCATGAACGGATAGGTCGCGGCAAGCAGCGCGCCGGCGACCGCAAGCAGCCAGGCCAGCGCTGGCAAGGTCAGCACCAGAATCAAGGCGATGAGCATCAGCACGCCGAACAGGGCCAGCGCATTCTCGGGCTTGATCTGCCCGCTGGCGATCGGGCGTGACGCCGTGCGCGCAACGTGCGGGTCGATGTCGCGATCGGCGTAGTCGTTGATCACACAGCCGGCCGCGCGCGTGACGATGATCCCGGCGATGAACACCAACAGCAGCCACAGCGGCGGCGGGCCCTCCGCGGCGATCCACAGCGCCCACAGGGTCGGCCAGCCGAGCAGGAAAAAGCCGATCGGCCGGTCGAAACGCATCAGGCGCAGATAGGCGCCCAGCGTGGTCGGCGGCCGTTCGGTGGCCGGGTCGCGCGGGCGCACCGCGACGCGATGCAGTGCGGCGGCACGCGAGCGCGCGCCATCGCGCAGCTGTGCGATGTCGCTGCGACTGCGCAGGCGTGCGAACAGGCGGTCTAGCGCGCGCGCCATGCGGGGCGTTCCGGCAGATAGGCCTCGGTCACGAGCAAACGTCCGGCATCGAGCCGGTAGACCGCGCGCCGCGCCCAGACCGGTGAGGTCACCCCGACCGCGGAGCGCATGCGCACGTGCAGGGCATGACCGGGGCGCACGCGGGCGATCTCGAACGGCTCGCGCTCGAGTCCGCGCTGCGCGAACAGCACGGCACCGAGCGGGCGCGTGCCCAGACGGGTGAAGCGACGCAGCCGGCCACGGATCGACACCAGGGGAATGACGGTACGCGCGAACACCCAGGGGCGCTCGTCACAGCGCAGCACGACCTCGCGCACGATCGCCCACCGGCCTGCGCGAAGCCCGAGCCGCCGCGACTCTCCGGCGGTCGGGCGGGCGCGGCGCTGCGAGACCAGATCAACGCGGAAACGCCCGGGACAGGCCGCCACCAGGCGGCGCGTCAGCGATCCTGGATCGAACAGCCAGGCACGATCCTGTGCATCGGGTCGGGGCGCGAGCGCGGCGGCGCGCGCATGCCAGTGCGTGGATTCGGATCGCGACGACAAGGACGTGTGCAGAACGGCAACCGGCGGCGGGCGCGCGATTATCGCACGTCATACCGCGCCATAGCGGGCACGCGCGGCGAGCCAGCGCGCCTCCACGCGTGCCGCGAGTTCGGGGGCCTCGACCAGCGCGCGATCGGCCGCCTTGCGCACGGCCGCGAGCATGCCGGCGTCACGACCGAGATTCGCGACGCGAAAACCCAGCGCTCCGGACTGGCGCGTGCCGAGCAGTTCGCCCGGGCCGCGCATCTCCAGATCGATCTGGGCGAGCGCGAAGCCGTCGTTCGACTCGCGCAGGGCGCGCAGCCGGCGCGCAGCGGTGTCGGAAAGCGGCGGCCGGTAGAGCAGCACACAATGGCTGGCGACCGCGCCGCGCCCGACCCGCCCGCGCAACTGGTGCAGCTGCGCCAGCCCGAAGCGTTCGGCGTTCTCGATGACCATCAGGCTCGCGTTCGGCACATCGACACCGACCTCGATCACCGTCGTCGCAACGAGCACGTCGGTCTCGCCGCGCGCAAACGCCGCCATCGCCTGCTCCTTCGCGTCGATGCGCAGGCGACCGTGCACGAGCCCGATGCGCAGCTCGGGCAGCGCCTCGGCCAGTCGTGAGGCGGTCGCCTCGGCGGCCTCGGCGTCAAGGGTTTCGGATTCCTCGACCAGCGCGCAGACCCAGTAGCACTGCCGCCGCCCCGCGCCGCAGGTCGCGGCGATGCGCTCGACGACATCGGCGCGGCGGGCGTCCGGCACCGCGACGGTTTCGACCGGCGTACGCCCCGGCGGCAGTTCGTCGATCACCGACAGATCGAGATCGGCATACGCGGTCATCGCCAGCGAGCGCGGGATCGGCGTCGCGGTCATGACCAGCTGATGCGGCACCTGGTCACCGGCCCGCCCCTTGTCGCGCAACGCCAGACGCTGATGCACGCCGAAGCGGTGCTGCTCGTCGACGATGACCAGGCCGAGGTTCTCGAACTCCACGGCGTCCTGAAACAGCGCATGGGTGCCGATCGCCACGCGGGCCCGGCCGTCGGCGAGCTGCGCGACGCGCTCGGCCCGCGCTCGCCCCTTGTGCCGACCGGTCAGATCCACGGCCGTAACGCCGAGCGGATCGAGCCAGTCGACCAGGGTGCGCGCGTGCTGACCGGCCAGCAGTTCCGTTGGCGCCATGAGCACGGCCTGATGACCGGATTCGACCGCGGCGAGCAAGGCAGCGCAGGCCACGACCGTCTTGCCGGCACCGACATCGCCCTGCACGAGCCGCAGCATCGGCCGTGTTCGGGCGAGGTCCGTGGCGATCTCGGCGATCACGCGTGACTGCGCTCCGGTTGGCCGGAACGGCAGGCCATCGAGAAACGCCCGCACCCGCGGTCCGCCGCCCAGCGCCGGCGCGGACAGCTGCTGCGCGCCGCGACGCAGTCGCCGCAGGCTCAGTTGCTGCGCCAGCAGTTCCTCGAATGCGAGCCGGTCGCGCGGCGCCCAGGGCAGCGCCAGGTCGGCGGGCGGCGGCGACTCCGGGTTCGGGGTGTGGACCTCGGCGAGCGCCGCGGAGAAGCGGATTGCCTCGAGATCAGGGGCAACACGCACCAGCAGCGCGTCGCCCGGATCATCGGCGCGCGCCACGCGCAGCCGGGCGCTGTCGGCCAGCCGACGCAGCTGGTGCTGCTGAACGCCTTCAGTGGTCGGATAGACGGGCGTGAGCGTGTCGTCGACCGCCGCCGGGCTGTCCGCACCGATGCGGCGGGTCTCGGGATGGATCAGCTCGACACCGATCGCGCCGGGCCGCGCCTCGCCGTAGCAGCGCAGCCGCGTGCCGGCCTCGTACGCACGCTGTTGCGCGACACTGAAATGAAAGAACCTGAGCTGCAGCGAGCCCGTGCCGTCGGCGATCTGGACGATGAGCATGCGCCGGCGCCGTTGCAGGACGGCGGCATGTTCGACGACACCTTCCACGCTGACCGTGTCGCCGGGGCGCACGCTGCCGATCGGCCACAGACGGGTTCGGTCTTCGTAGCGCAGCGGCAGATGCGTGGCGAGGTCGAAGTCGGTCAGCAGCCCAAGCCGCGCGAGGCGTTTCGCCAGTGCCGGCCCGACCCGGGGCAGCGACCCGACCGGCTGCGCGTCGCCCGCGTGGCCGGTCTCAGCAGGCTGTTGAGATTTTCTTTTCAACGGCCTGGTGGCGCGAGACAGGGACGTCCCGCCCGAAAATCGAACACTCAAGTGTTTGATCTTCTTGAGCAACCGAAGACCGCGCGTTTCGGTTGCGACGTTGAAAAGGCCATGGATGGGCCTTTTTCAACAAGCTGTTGGACAAGCCGCTCAGCCGGTGCAGAGGACCGCGTCGACCTCGACGCGTGCACCCTTGGGCAGCGCCGCCACGCCAACCGCGGCGCGCGCCGGATAGGGTTGTTCGAAATACTCCGCCATGACGGTGTTCACGGCCGCGAAGTTGTTGAGATCCGGCAGGTAGACATTGAGTTTGACGGCATCGCTCAGACGCGCGCCGGCGGCCTCGGCAACCGCGGCGAGATTGTCGAACACGCGCCGGATGTGCACCTCGATCGGACCGGCGACCATCTGCATGGTGGCCGGATCGAGCGGGATCTGGCCGGACAGATACACCGTGTCCCCGGCGCGCACCGCCTGTGAGTAGGTGCCGATTGCCGCGGGCGCGCGGTCAGTCTGGATCGTGATTCGACTCATGTTCTGTTGTGCTCAGATGGAACTGTCGGTGTCGGTCGGGGCGCTATGTTGCCAACGCCCGTCGTCGCGACGCAAACCGCCGGCACGGGCGCGGGTGCGATGAATCTTCAGCACCTCGCGCTCGGCACGAACCGCGCGCAGGATCGCCGCCATGTGCTTGCGGTCGCGCACCGTGATGCTCAGATGCATGGTCGACGTCAGGCCGTCGCGGCCCTCGACCGCGACGTTCTCGATGTTCGAGCCGAGTTCCGAAATCGCCGAAGCGACGCGCGCGAGCACGCCGCGCTGGTTGCCGACCTCGATGCGCAGGTCGGTCGTGAATTCGCGCTTGGGGTCGGCCGACCATTGCAGGTTGATCACGTCGTCGGCGCTGCTCAGCCGGCCACCGAGGTTCGCGCAGCCGTCGACATGCACGACCAGCCCGCGGCCCGGCCGGAACACGCCGATGACCGGATCGCCCGGGATCGGCCGGCAACAGCGCGCAAACTGCACGACCATGCCTTCGGTGCCCTCGATCGCGAGCGCCGCGCCGCGGTCCGGCGGTGCTTCGCCGTCCGCCGGCAGGAAATGCCGCGCGACCAGCTGCGCCATGCGATTGCCCAGACCGATGTCGGCCAGCAGGTCGTCGCAGCGCGCATAGCCCAGGCTCCTGACGACGGTCTCGCGTTCGCCGCCGGGCACATCGGCCAGGTGCCGGCCGTGGCGGGTGAGCTGGCGATCGAGCAGGCGCCGACCGAGCGAAATCGCCTCGTCACGCTGGATGTTCTTGAGGAACCCGCGGATGTTCGTGCGTGCCTTCGCGGTGACGACGAAGTTCAGCCAGCTCGCGTTCGGCCGGGCGTTCGGCGAGGTCAGGACTTCCACCATCTGGCCGCTGGACAACTCGGTGCGCAGCGACACCAGCTTGTGGTCGATGCGCGCGCCTGAACAGTAGCGGCCGAGTTCGCTGTGCACGGCGAACGCGAAGTCCAGCACCGTCGCGCCGCGTGGCAGCTTGACGATGTCGCCGGCCGGCGTGAACACATAGGTCTCGTCCGGAAACAGGTCGACGCGCACGCTGTCGAGGAACTCGACGGAGGTGCCGGCGTCACGCTGCATCTCGAGCAGGCTCTGCAGCCATTCGTAGGCGCGCGTGTTCGCCGCGCGGCCCGATTCGCCGCCCTTGTAGTGCCAGTGCGCGGCGATGCCGGAATCGGCCAGATGCTGCATTTCGCTGGAGCGGATCTGCACCTCGATCGGAAAGCCGTACGGGCCGACCAGCACGGTGTGCAGCGACTGGTAGCCGTTCGCCTTCGGGATGGCGATGTAGTCCTTGAACTTGCCGGGCAGGGGCTTGTAGGTCGAATGCACGACCCCGAGCGCGCGGTAACAGTCCGCGGCCGAGGCCGTCACGACCCGGAAACCGAACAGGTCTGAAACATCCTCGAAGCGCAGACGCTTTTCCTGCATCTTGCGAAACACGCTGTAGAGGTGCTTCTCGCGGCCGATGACCTGCGCGTCGATGCCGTCCTGACGCAGGCTGGCGCGCAACGCCTGCTTGATCTTGTCGAGCACCTGGCGACGGTGGCCGCGCACACGCTCGACCTCGCGCTCGATCACGAAATAGCGTTTCGGATAGAGATGGCGAAAACCGTGGTCCTCGAGTTCGAGACGCACGTCGTTCATGCCCAGCCGGTAGGCGATCGGCGCGTAGATCTCGAGCGTTTCGTGGGCGATGCGCCGACGCTTCTCCGGCGTCATCACGCCGAGCGTGCGCATGTTGTGCAACCGGTCGGCGAGCTTGATCAGGATGACGCGCACATCGCGCGACATCGCCAGCAGCATCTTGCGGAAGTTCTCCGCCTGCGCCTCCTTGCGGCTGGAAAACCCGACGTGGTCGAGCTTGCTGACACCGTCGACGAGTTCGGCAACCTCGGCGCCGAACTGCTCCGCGAGGTGTTCCTTGGCGGTCGGGGTGTCCTCGATGACATCGTGCAGGATCGCCGCAACCAGGGTCTGGTGATCCATGTGCATGCCCGCGAGGATGCGGGCGACGGCGATCGGGTGATAGATGTACGGCTCACCCGACTTGCGCATCTGGTCGATATGCGCCTCGGCCGCGAACAGGTAGGCACGGTAGACATCGCGGACCGCCTCGGGCGGCAGGTACGCGTCCAGGACTTCGCAGAGCTGGGAGATGAGCAGGCGTTCTTCGCCAGCCTGCCCGGCATTCGGCGGCGTTTGTGCAGGCTCGGCCGGATCGCCCAGCGGCACGGCCATGTTGCTGCCCGCGAGCGGGCGGATCAGTCCTCGGAGGGGCCGGCGTCGTGCAGGTTCTGCACGGCCTCGGCGTTCGCACGGGCCGCGGCGGCGGCGGCCTCGGCCACGGCCAGTTCCTCCATGAGCAGTTCGTCGACATCCACTTCCTGCGGCTCGTCCTCGAGCACCGCGTGATCGACCAGCCCCTCGGCGATTTCGCGCAGCGCCACGACCGTGGGCTTGTCGTTTTCCCAGGGCACCATCGGGTCCGCGCCATTGGCAATCTGACGCGCGCGCTTGGCGGCAATCAACACCAGCTCGAAACGGTTGTTGACCTGTTCGAGGCAGTCTTCGACGGTTACTCTGGCCATGCAATCAATCCGGGTACTTGGGGATGGGCGCGCGCCCCGGGCGGGCGCGCATGCGGCACGGTCACACGTGCGGACCGGATATGGTACGGGTTTGCGCGCCGCGCATCCAGCGCGATCAGAACCCGGCTTCGATGTCCGCGATCAGCCCGGAACGGGCCACGCGCTCGCAGCGGGCGGCGCTGACGATTGTGGCGAGTTCTTCCACGGCCTGTTCGAAGTCGTCGTTGACGACGACGTAGTCGAACTCGCGCCAGCCGCGCAGTTCGGCCGCGGCGGCGGCCAGACGACGCTCCACGCTCTGGTCATCGTCGCGTCCGCGCGCACGCAGCCGCGCGCGCAGTGCCTGTGCCGATGGCGGCACGACGAAGATCGTGCGCACGAGTTCCGACAGGGCCGCGCGCAGGGCGAGCGCGCCGTGCCGATCCAGCGCCAGCAACACGTCGGCGCGGGCGAGCTGCGTGGCGAGTGCGTCGCGGCCTGTGCCATAGCGGTTGCCGTAGGCCGCGGTCGACTCCAGCAGCGCGCCAGTCACGAACAGTTCGTCAAACCGGGCATCGGTCACGAAATGGTAGTCCCGGCCATCGACCTCGCCCGGACCCGGTGCGCGGGTCGTGTAGGAAATCCCGCGCTCGAGTCCCGGCAGCCGTTGCATCAGCGCGTCGATCAGGCTGGTCTTGCCGGCACCGGACGGCGCGGTGATCACGAACGCGTGACCGGACGGCGCGCCCCTGTTCATTCGATGTTCTGTACCTGCTCGCGCATCTGCTCGATCAGCACCTTCATCTCGACCGCCGCGCGCGTGGTTTCCAGATCATTGGCCTTGGAGCCCAGGGTGTTGGCCTCGCGGTTGAGTTCCTGCACGAGGAAATCCAAGCGTCGACCGACCGGTTGTTTCGAGTTCACCAAGCCATCGATCTCGTCGAGGTGCGCACCCAGACGGTCGATCTCTTCATCCACATCCACGGGCTGGGCGAACAGCACGAGCTCCCGTTCGAGCCGCGCGGGATCGACCTCGGTGCGTAGTTCCGCAAGCCGCTCGGCCAGCCGCGTGCGGCGACTCTCGAGCATCAGCGGCCGGCGCGCGCGGGCCAGCGCGGTCTGTTCACGCAGACCTTCCAGCCGCTGGCGCAGGAACTGCGCGAGGCGCTCGCCCTCGCTCGCACGCGCGGCGTCGAGCTGGCCGAGGGCGGCATCCAGGGTTTCGAGCGCCACCGCCGCGAGCACCTCGGCATCCGGGGCGACGACATCGACGACGCCCGGCCAGCGCAGCACCGTGTCGACACCCGGCAGCGCCGTGCCGAGCCGGGTGGACAGGTCGCGGGCGACGGCGATCAGGGCATCGGCCAGGGCCGAGTTGATGCGCAGATCCGGCGCCTCGGCCACGGTCAGGTCGAGCCTGAGCTGCGCGTCGACCTTGCCACGTCCGAGCGCATCGCGCATGCGCGCACGGACCTCGGTATCCAGTTCGCGCAGCGCCTCGGGCAGGCGCAGGCTGACCTCGAGGTAGCGATGGTTGACGGTGCGCACCTCCCAGGTGACGGTGCCCCAGGTGCCGGACCCTTCGGCCCGGCCAAAGCCGGTCATGCTGCGAATCATTGCTTGCGGGATTGCCCGGATAAAACCGCGATGGTACCGCGCCCGGCCCATGCAGGTGGCAGTTCCAGTGCTAAGATTCCGGCCTTGAACGCCTGACACACCCATGGCCAATACGGGAACCATCAACCGCAACCAGCTGCCGATCGGGACGGTCGTCGACGGCTATGCGATCCAGAAGCTGCTCGGCTCGGGCGGTTTCAGCCTGATCTACCTCGGCGAAGACCTGCACGACCTCTCGCCGGTGGTCATCAAGCAGTTCCTGCCCGAGCGCTTCACGCGCAAGCAGGTCGACGAGAACGGCGCAGCGCGCAAGGACCAGAAGCCGCGCCAGATCGACGTCGGACGCGATCACTTCTACGAAGAGGCCAAGGCGCTCGCTGCCCTGCACCATCCGAACATCGTCAACGTGCGCAGCTTTTTCTGCATCGACGAATCGGCGTTCCTGGTCATGGACTACCACACGGGCAAGAACCTCGCGACCTACGTCAAGGAGCAGCAGGGCGGGCTCAGCGAGGAGTTTCTGCTGAAGGTGTTTCCGCCGCTGCTCGACGCGCTGCGGCTGATCCATTCCAAGTCGTTTCTGCATCTGGACATCAAGCCCGCGAACATCCACGTGCGCCCCGGCGGCCACCCGCTGCTGCTGGACTTTGGCGCCGTCCACCAGATGAGTCGCGGCAAGCGGCTGATCGGGCCGGTCGTCACGCCGGGCTTCGCGCCGGTCGAGCAGTACTACAGCTCCGGCAATGTCGGGCCGTGGAGTGATCTGTATGCCATCGGCGCGACCATGCGCGCCTGCATCGAGGGCAAACCGCCACCGCCGGCGATCCGGCGTGACGCCGACGACGAGATGGAACCGGCCGCGACGAAATTCCGCCGCGACTACTCGGCCTCGCTGCTCGAGGCGCTGGACTGGGCCATGTCGATCGACCCGCACGCCCGGCCACAGACGGTCGACGCCCTGCTCAACGTGCTGCCGACCAGCGTCAAGCGCGCGCCATTCTCGCGGCGCAAGCCGCTTGAGGACATCCTGACGGAGGCCGGCTCGTGAGCGCCGCCCCGTACGAAGTGGCGCAGACCAGCCTGCTCGGCAATCGCTCGACGAACCAGGATCGCTCGGCGATCGTGCGCGCGAAGGAACACGTGATGATCGCCGTCGCCGACGGCATGGGCGGGCATCCGCGCGGCGAGGTCGCCGCCGAGATTTTCGTTGACACCTACCGGCGCGCCTTCAACCACGCGACCAAGCCGATCGCCGACCTGCCGGGTTTTTTCAGCCGCGTGCTGCAGCAGGCGCACCGCGAGATCGTCGAATACGGCATCCGCCAGAACCCGCCGATCGCCCCGCGCACCACCGGCGTGGTCTGCGTGGTGCAGGCCGGCGTCGCGCGGTGGCTGCATGTCGGTGACAGCCGCCTGTATGTGTTTCGCGCGGGCCAGGTGCTGATCCAGACCGAGGACCATTCCTACGTGCAGGAGCTGTGCGGATCGGGATTGCTGGCCGCAGGACAGGCCAACGAACACCCGTTTCGCAACTTCGTCACGCGCTGCGTCGGCGGCGCCGAAAAGCAGCCCGAACCCACCATCAGCGAAACACAGCGCCTGGAACCCGGTGATGTGCTGCTGCTGTGCACCGACGGCCTGTGGTCGGTGCTGGAACGCGAACCGCTCAGCGGCGCGCTCAGCGACCCGGTGCCGCTGCCCAGCGCAGTGAGCAACATGGTCCACCGCGCCGAGGCCGCGAGTTTTCCGAACAGCGACAACGTCACGGCCGCCGCACTGCGCTGGCTCGCGCCGCGTTCCATGGCCCAGACCGACCCAACCGAGGCCGCGGCAAAGGCCGCCGTGGGCACGCGCAAGAACGGCGCCGTGGACGAGGCGATCCACCAGCTCAATTCCGCGATGCAGGAACTCGAGACCGGATTGCAGCGCCTGCGCCAAACGAACAAATCCCCCCAACGCTGACAGATCCCGGAGTGCCCGTGACGCGTCCCAGTGGCCGCGCGGCCGATGCGCTGCGCCCGATCCGATTTACCCGCCGCTATACACGCCATGCCGAGGGTTCGGTGCTGGTCGAGTTCGGCGACACCCAGGTCATCTGCACGGCCACGGTGGAACACCGCCTGCCGCCGTGGCGGCGTGACTCGGGCTGCGGCTGGATCACGGCTGAATACGGCATGCTGCCGCGCTCGACGAACACCCGACTCGGGCGCGAGGCCGCGCGCGGCCGCCAAGGCGGACGCACGATGGAAATCCAGCGCCTGATCGGCCGCTCGCTGCGTGCCGCGGCCGACCTCGCACGGCTCGGCGAGCACACCATCATCATCGACTGCGACGTCATCCAGGCCGATGGCGGCACGCGCACCGCGTCGATCAGCGGCGGGTTCGTCGCGCTGGCCGATGCCGTCGCGAGCCTCGGAGACGCGGCCTCCGGCGCACTGACCCAACACGTCGCGTCGGTGTCAGTCGGCATCGTCGACGGCACGCCCGTGCTGGATCTGGACTATGCCGAAGACTCCACGGCGGAGACCGACATGAACGTGGTCATGGACGAGGCCGGCGGATTCATCGAGGTCCAGGGCACCGCCGAGGGCAAGGCATTCCCGCGCGCGGAACTCGATTCGATGCTCGACCTCGCCGGCGCCGGCATTCGACACATCATCGAACTGCAGAAGTCGGCGCTCGCGCAATGAGCACGACGATCGTGCTCGCGACCGGCAATGCCGGCAAGGTTCGCGAACTCGGCCAGCTGCTGTCCGGCAGTGCCTTCGACATCCGGCCGCAGTCGGAATATGGCGTGCCCGAGGCCGAGGAGACCGGGCTCACGTTCGTCGAAAACGCCATTCTCAAGGCCCGCAACGCCGCCGCGCACACCGGGCTGCCGGCGATCGCTGACGATTCGGGTATCGAGGTCGACGCGCTGATGGGCGCGCCCGGCGTGCGTTCGGCGCGTTATGCCGGACCGGCTGCAAGCGATGCGGACAATCTCAACAAACTGCTCGATGCACTCAGCGCGCGCGAAGACGCGCCGCGCACCGCGCGTTTTCGCTGCCTGATGGTGTATCTGCGGCATGCCGAAGACCCCGCGCCACTGATCTGCGCAGGGGTCTGGGAGGGCGAGATCGCCACGGCCCCGCGCGGCACGAACGGCTTTGGCTACGACCCGGTGTTCTGGCTGCCCGATCGCGGCTGCACGGCAGCGGAACTCGACAGCGAGACCAAGAACCGCCTCAGCCACCGCGGCCAGGCCCTGCGCGAACTCGTCGCGCGACTGACCGGCTGAAGACGGTCGCCGCGTGCGAACCGCGGCGACCATCGGCCGGCTACATCTTGGCGATCACGGCCTCGCCGAAACCCGAACAGCTGACTTCGGTTGGACCCGGCATGAGCCGCGCGAGATCATAGGTCACGGTCTGCGCGGAGATTGCGCCACCGACACCGTTGATGACGGCATCGGCCGCCTCGACCCAGCCCATGTGCCGGAGCATCATTTCGGCGGAAAGAATCAGCGAACTCGGGTTGACCTTGTCCTGCCCGGCGTATTTCGGCGCCGTGCCGTGCGTGGCCTCGAACATCGCAACGGTGTCCGAAAGATTCGCGCCGGGCGCGATGCCGATGCCGCCGACCTGCGCGGCCAGCGCGTCGGAGATGTAATCGCCGTTCAGGTTCATCGTGGCAATGACGTCGTAGTCCTGCGGACGCAGCAGGATCTGCTGCAGGAACGCGTCGGCGATCACATCCTTGAACACGATGGTGTTGCCGGTACGCGGGTTTTTCATGCGACACCACGGACCGCCGTCCCAGAGCTCGGCGCCGAACTCGCGCTGGGCGAGTTCGTAGCCCCAGTTCTTGAACGCACCCTCGGTGAATTTCATGATGTTGCCCTTGTGCACGAAGGTCACCGAGGCGCGGTCGTTGTCGATCGCGTACTGGATGGCCTTGCGCACGAGGCGTTCGGTGCCCTCGCGTGACACCGGCTTGACGCCGATGCCGGAGGTCGCCGGAAAACGAATCTTGGAAACGCCCATTTCCTGCCGCAGGAATTCGATGAGCTTTTTGGCCTCGGCGCTCTCCGCCGGCCACTCGATGCCGGCGTAGATGTCCTCGGAGTTCTCGCGGAAGATGACCATGTCGGTCTTGCTCGGATCGCGCAGCGGGCTCGGCGTGCCGTCGAAGTAGCGGATCGGACGCAGACAGACGTACAGATCCAGCTTCTGCCGCAGTGCGACGTTCAGCGAACGGATGCCGCCACCGACGGGCGTCGTCAGCGGCCCCTTGATCGAGACGACATAGTCGCGCACGGCCTCGAGCGTTTCATCGGGCAGCCAGACATCGGCGCCATAGACCTGGTTCGCCTTCTCGCCGGCGTAGACCTCCATCCAGGCGATCTGGCGCTTGCCGCCGTAGCACTTTTCCACCGCGGCATCGACGACCCGGCGCATCACCGGCGTGATGTCCACGCCAATGCCGTCGCCCTCGATGAACGGCACGATCGGCCGATCGGGAACTTCGAGGGAAAAATCCGCTGCAACGCCGATCCGTTCGCCGTCAGACGGCAGCACGATCTTGTCGAAACTCATAGTGGAAACCTCCGGGACCGGAAAGCTGGGACGCCCGTGCGCGGCGCTGGCGCGGGCGAAAGACGGGGCATTATAGCGATGAGTCCGTGGCGGACCGCAGCCCACGGGGCAGGCGGATCGCCTGCGGGTACGGAAACACGTCGCCGACCTGCCCGGCACGGATGCGCGCCTGGGTGTCGGTCCAAAACTCGACGTCGAGCAGGTCCGCGTTGACCTTGAGAAACGCCTTGCGCAGGCGCGGGTCGCCAAGCAGGAAGGTCGAGAACTCCTCCGGGAACACGTCCAGCGGACCGACCGTATACCAGGGCTCGGCGGCGAACTCGTCCTCGGGCGTACGCGGCGGCGGAATGCGCCGGAAGTTGCACTCGGTCAGATACTGGATTTCGTCGTAGTCGTAGAACACGACGCGGTTCTGGCGCGTCACGCCGAAATTCTTGAACAACAGATCACCGGGAAAGACGTTCGCGCTGGCGAGTTCGCGGATCGCATTGCCATACTCGACCATCGCGTGGAGCAACTGCCCGTCGTCGGCCTCGGCGATGTAGAGATTCAGCGGCACCATGCGGCGCTCGATGTAGAAATGCCGGATCACGAGCTGGTCGCCGTCGACATAGATGTTCTCGGCCGCCTCGCGCTGCAATTCGTCGAACAGCTCCGCGGAGAAGCGCGACACCGGAAACGCGGCTTCCGAATACTCCAGCGAATCGGCCATGCGTCCGACGCGGTCGTGCTGCTTGACGAGCCGGTACTTCGCCATGACGGTGGCGCGGTCGGTGTCCTTCGGGGCCGGGAAGCGGTCCTTGATGACCTTGAACACATACGGGTAGGAGGGCAGCGTGAACACCAGCATGACCATGCCGCGAATTCCGGGCGCGACGATGAGTTCATCGTCGGTATGCCGAAGATGGCGCAGAAAATCCCGGTAGAACTCGGTCTTGCCGTATTTTTGCAGGCCGATTGCGGTGTAGAGATCGGCCCGCGTCTTCGACGGCATCAGCGCCAGCAGGAAGTCGACGACCGCCGAAGGCACCTCGGTACGCACCATGAAGTACGCCCGCGCGAAGCTGAACACAGCTGCGGTGTCCTGTTCGCCAAGCACGACGGCGTCCAGGTACAGCGCGCCTTGCTCGTTGTTCAGCACGGCCAGCACGAACGGTTCCTCGTCGAATCCGTCGACGAATTTGCCGATGATGTAACCGGCCTTGTTGCGATAGAACACCGGCGCGAGGATCACCGTGCGGTTGTTCAGGTTCGCACGCCGCCGCCGCGGATAGCGCCCGCGCAGCACGCGCACGCAATTGCGCAGATCGCGCCGCAGGTTCTCCCAGGGCCGCCGGAAACCGAAATCGGAAAACGCCCGCACCAAAGTGGCGCGAATTCCGTCGCGGCGCGGGAAGTAGGTCCGGTAGGTCGGCTGCGCGCCCTCCAGATAGGCCGTGGAAACGGCCGGTCGCACGAAAATGTTGTCGTTGTTGTAGTAGCGCCGGTGAAACATCCGGCAGAACACCGAATTGTAGAAGGTCTCGGCGAGTTCGGGCTGACGGTGCTCGTGCAGCAGCCGCGCATATTCGACCTTGACCCGCTTCCACAGCGGTTCGTCGAGCCGGGAAATGTGGAAAGCCGCGCGCAGGAGGTCTATGGTTTCCACTACACGCTGGTCGTAGAAGTCGATGCGTTCGCGCGAGGTCGCCTGCACGGCGTTCCACTCGGCATTCTCGAAACGGTCACGGGCGCCGGCCGTGATCTTCTGGAACAGCGTGAAGTGACGCTCGAAGCCCTGGGCGATGGTCGTGGCGATCTGCTTGGCGAGCCTGTGGGGCATCGATGGATTTTGGCGTAGCGCGGCACGCACCGAATCGGCGCGCGTCGGAATATGACACAGATCAAACGGAAAATCAGAACGTTCGACAACAATGCCACCAAAACAGGTGTGCAACCACCACCGAAAAAGGAAAGGAGAAGTTGAATGGCCGTTGAACTCTACCGCTCGGGGGAACACACCTGCCTGGGCTTCTACGATCTGGTGACCGGCGACGGCATCCAGTCCAACCAGTTCCTGATCGTGGATGGCAACGAAAGCATGCTGCTCGACCCGGGGGGCGCGCTGACCTACACCCCGCTGACCATGGCCATGGCGCCGTTCGTGCGGCCGAAGCAGCTCACCTATGTGTTTGCCTCGCACCAGGATCCGGACATCATCGCCTCGGTCGACCGCTGGTTCCTCTACACGAACTGCAAGATCGTCGTATCGCGACTGTGGGGCCGGTTCGTGCCGCACCTGGTGCCCGGCTACATGAAAGAAAAAGGCATGGACCGCTACGTGCTGATCCCGGACAACGGCGGCGAAGTGCGGCTGGGCGGTTCAGTCCTGAAGATCCTGCCGGCGCACTTCCTGCATTCGACCGGCAACCTGCACGTCTACGACGTGACGTCCAAGATCCTGTTCTCCGGCGACATGGGCGCTTCGCTGACCGACAAGGACCCAAGCCACGCGGTCGACGATTTCGACCGTCACGTCGCGCGCATGAAGGGCTTCCACCAGCGCTACATGGCCTCGAACAAGATGTGCCGACTGTGGGCCGAGATGGTTAGCAACCTCGACATCGAGATGATGGTGCCGCAGCACGGCCAGCCGTTCGTCGGCCGCGAGATGGTGCAGCGGTTCATCAACTGGATCGCCGAACTGCCCTGCGGCGTGGACCTGTTCAGCCAGCGCGATTTTCAGGTGCCGTAGACGGGGTCCGAGCAGGCGCTCCGGACTTGCCGGCGTGGCCGGTTAACGCTCGAACACCTTCCCGGGCGGCTGGCTGACCCAGCGCCGGAAGCCATCCCAGAACCCCGCCGGGGGTTCCGGCTCATCGGGCTCTGATCGCGACGGCGGCGGGGCTGCCACGCGCGCAGCAGACGGCGTGCGCGCCGCAGGACGTTCCGACTTTGCCTCAACGCGTGGCGGCGCCAGCGCCTGCGCCAGGGCCTGTTCGGCCCTGACCAGATCCGGGTGCCCCGGCGTGATCTGCGCGCCGCGATCGATGTACACACGCGCGCGGTCGAACTGCCGGTCGCCGACGGCGCGCCGCGCGAGCAGCCCGTAGCGGCGCACGATCCGCTCACGACCATCCAGTGCCTCGGCATTGCCCGGCTCGATCTCCAGCACCTGCGAGAAATACGCCTCGGCGTTGTCCCCCGGCGGCGTGGTCAGGCGATATTCGGCGAGCGCCGCGCGCCCGGCCGCGAGCCACTGCTGCACGAGGTCGGCGCGCGACGGCGCCGGGGGCGCGGGTGCGGCGGGCTCGAGCGCAGCGGTCGCTGGCTCAGGCGCTACGGCGGCCGCGGGGCCTTGTTCGGCAGGAATTGCGTCGAGCGACGCCGGCGCTGACTCGGATTCGGCCACCGGCTCCGCAGCAACCGGCGCCGGCGGCGCGCCGTCGCCGCCCCCGAGCCCGGGAGACGACAGAGCCAGGGCCGCCGGTTCCCGTGCCAGAACATCGGGTTCGACCATCGGCGTCGGCTCGGGCGCCGCCTGCGCGTCAGGCTGGGGCTCTACCGGGGTTTCCGTGACCGCGAGCGGTACTGGATCGGCCACCGGTTCGCCCCTGGCTGCGGACGGCGCGGCCGGTTCCGGGGGCGCGGCGGGCTCGGCTGGTGCCACGGCCGGCGTTGGCTCGCCGGCGCCGGCGACGGCCGGCGCGGCCGACGGCGCAGGCACCACGGCCGGCGTTTCGGTCGCAGCGTCGCGGTGCTTGCCGCCGGGCAGCCACAACGCCAGCGCCACGGCGAAGCCCAGAAACACGGCCAGCACCGCCACGCCCTCCAGCCACGGAGGGAAGCGGGACGGGCGCTTGGGTGTCGGCGGGTGCAGGGGCAGCGGATCGGCGGTCGGGCGCATGATGATGGTCTTCGCCAGCGCCTCGGCGGCGGCAGCATCGGCCGGCGAGACCGGCTCGGTGGGATCGGCGACCTCGTCGTCAACCTCGCTTTCGATGGACTCGTAAATGTTGCGCAGCAGCGCGACCAGCTGCGCCCCGTTCGCGAGCCGGTCGGCCGGCTCCTTCACCAGCAGCAAGTCGATCGCCGGCTGCCACATCGCGACCGGTTCGGGCAGCCGCGGGATCGGCGCCTCGATGTGCGCGCGCATGACCGCGGCCATGTTCGCGCCGGTGAACGGCCGCTCGCCGGTGAGCATTTCGTAGAACACGCAGCCCATGCTGTAGAAATCCGCCGCGCCGCGAATCTCGGTATCGCCACGGGCCTGTTCGGGGCTCAGATAGTGCGGACTGCCCAGCACGGAGCCGGCAATGGTCAGCTCCGGCGCACCGGACTGCCAGCGCGCGACGCCGAAATCCGTCAATACCGGTGTGCGGTCGCGCCGGAACAGGATGTTCGCGGGCTTGATGTCGCGATGCACGACCCCGCGCTTGTGCACGAAATCCAGGCATCGCGCCAGACGCACGATGACCCGCACGGCACGCAGCGGAGGCAGCCCGCGACGGATGTGCCGCGTGAGATCGCCGCCGGTCAGATACTCCATCGTGAAATACGGTCGCCGGCCGATCACGCCGACGTCGTAGATGGGCACCACCGACGAATGCGTCAGCTCGGCGATACCGCGCGCCTCGTTGACGAAGCGCTGCGCGAACTCCGGATCGTAGTCGGCGCTGAAGACCTTCAGCGCAACCAGGCGGTCCAGCGAGACCTGGCGCGCGACGAACACCGCGCCCATGGAGCCACGCGCGAGCGGGCGCACGACCTCGTAGCCCGGGAACGAGCCATCGGTCGCGGCGGCCAGATCGACAGTGTTGTCGGTTGCATCCATAGAATCAGAACGGATGCTAGCAACCTTTGCGCCGGGCCGGAACGGACCGTGTCGCGGTCGCCGCCCGTTCAGGCCGCCGAGACGGCGCGATCGAGCTGCCGATATTGCAGGGCCTCGGCCACGTGCGGGGCCGCAATCGTCTCGGCCGAATCGAGGTCCGCAATGGTGCGCGCGACCCGCAGCACCCGATGATAGGCCCGCGCGGACAGCCCCAGCCGCTGCATGGCCTGGCCGAGCAGACGCGCGGCGTCCTCGCCGAGGCGGGCCTGTTCGGCGATCGCACCCGGGGCGAGCAGCGCGTTCGCCGCGCCCTGCCGCTTGAGCATGCGTGCGCGGGCCTGCTCGACGCGCTGGCGGACCTCGCCGCTGGTCTCACCCGCCGCCGGCTGCCGCAGCTCGGCCGGGTCCACGGCCGGCACCTCGACGTGCAGGTCGATGCGGTCCAGCAGCGGACCGGAGATCCGGGCGCGGTAGCGCTGCACCTGCTGCGCGCTGCACTGACAGCGCCGGGACCGCTCGCCGTAATAACCACAGGGACAGGGATTCATCGCCGCGACGAGCTGGAAGCGCGCCGGAAATTCGGCCTGGCGGGCCGCCCGCGAGACGGTCACGCGGCCGGTCTCGAGCGGCTCGCGCAGGGCCTCGAGCACACGCCGGTCGAACTCCGGAAATTCATCCAGAAACAGCACGCCCTCGTGCGCCAGCGAAATTTCGCCCGGTCGCGGGATCGAACCACCGCCGACCAACGCGACCGCCGACGCCGTGTGGTGCGGGGCACGCACGGGTCGTTGCGCCCAGCGCGCGGGGTCGAAGCCCGCGTCGCTGACCGAGGCGACCGCGGCGATCTCCAGCGCCGCGCGGGTATCCGGCGCCGGCGCAATGCCGGCGAGCCGTGCCGCGAGCATGGACTTGCCCGTCCCCGGCGGACCGATCAGCAGCAGATGATGTCCGCCGGCCGCGGCGATCTCCAGCGCGCGCTTGGCGGCGACCTGGCCGCGCACATCGGCCAAGTCCGGCGCCGTCACGGACGCCCCGACCGCGGGGGCAACGGCCGGCTCCAGCGTGCCTGACTCGAGCAGGAAGGCGCTGACCTCGAGCAGATGACCGGCCACGCGGACTTCGGCAGCGGCCGCCAGTGCGGCCTCGGGACCGTTCGCGCGCGCGACGACCAGACCGCGCCCGGCGCGAGCGGTCGCCAGCGCCGCCGGCAGCACACCGGGCACCGGACGCAGTTCGCCGGTCAGCGCAAGTTCGCCGACGAACTCGTAGTCTCGCAGGCGTTCCGGCGGAATCTGTCCGGAGGCCGCGAGAATACCCAGCGCAATTGCCAGATCGAACCGGCCACCTTCCTTCGGTAGATCGGCCGGCGCCAGATTGCAGGTGATCTTTCGGGCCGGGTACGAGAAGCTCGAATTGATCAGCGCGCTGCGCACCCGGTCGCGCGCCTCTTTGACGGCCGCCTCGGGCAGCCCGACGATCGTGAACGACGGCAGGCCGTTGGAAAGGTGCACCTCGACGGTGACCAGCGGCGCGTCGATGCCGCTGGCGGCACGGCTGTAGAGGACTGCAAGCGACATCGTCGTTCCCTGACGCTGGAATCTGGTGGGTCAGTCGGGTCTGTCGCCCGGTTCAGGTTCAAGGGTCGCGAGGCGGGCGTCGATAGCGGCGAGCCGCTCGCGCAGGCGTTCGAGCACCCGCACCGCCGCATCGAACTCCGCTCGGCCGACCAGACCCATGCTGGCGAACTGCCCCTGGGCAAGTTCACGTCCGACCGCCTTCAGTTCGCGCGCGAACTCCCCGATCGGGTCCGAATCCGGCGGCGCGCGGTGTTGGTTTGCACCCATTTGTTCACGATACGGCAATCGACACCGGGCTTGCACCCAATCAGGCGCGCCGAAACGAGGCATGCGCCCGCCAGTAACGCACCGTTCCGGTGCAAATCGCCAACTGTCGCAGGGGTTCGGCCGGCTGTGCGCGGAATCTGGCCCGCCCCCGGCACCGCGAATCCCAATAAGTCGCTGTTTTGAATAGGTTTGAAACGAGTGGCACGGTTGCTGCAAGGCAGGGGCGCAACGGTGTGGCGGCAATCGCACGAATCAGCCAGTCGCCGGGCCAGTTTTCAGAACACGACCCTACACAACCTGTTTTACGGGAGACCGACATGAAATCACGCATCCTCGCCCCACTCTCGGCGGCCATCGTTCTGGCCAGCGCGACCAGCGCCTTTGCCGAAGGCCCGCACTCGTTTTCCGCGAACGTCGCGCTCGGTACCGACTACGTCTGGCGCGGCATCTCGCAGACCGACGAGAACCCGGCGATCTCCGGTGGCTTCGACTACGGCCACGAATCCGGCTTCTACGCCGGCATCTGGGGCTCGAACGTCGACTTCGGCGACGACGCCACCATCGAGGTCGACCTCTATGGCGGCTTCGCCAAGGAACTCGAAAGCGGCTTCAGCTTTGACGTCGGCTTCATCCACTACAACTACCCGGACGAATCCGACCTGAACTTCGAGGAAGTCTACGTCGGTGTCGGCTTCGGCCCGGCATCCGCGAAGATCTCCCACGACTTCGACAATGACAACACCTACTACGAGGCCGGTGCCGACTTTGAAGTCGCCGGTTTCGGACTCGGCGCCCACGTCGGCTACTACGACTTTGACGGCGGTGACGAATACACCGACTGGAAGCTGGCCGTCTCCAAGGAATACGGCGGGTTTGGTTTCGAACTGGCCTACACCGACACGGATATCGATGACGTCGACACCGCCGACAGCCGCATCGTGTTCACGATCTCCAAGTCGATGTAAGTCGATCCGAACGATCCAACTCTACGCACGGCCCGCGTTGCGGGCCGTGTGAACCGATCAAACGGAGCAGTAGCTGATCATGAAACTCATCATCGCAATCATCAAACCGTTCAAGCTCGACGACGTGCGTGAAGCGCTGTCGGAGCTCGGCGTCACCGGCATCACGGTGACCGAAGTCAAGGGCTTTGGCCGCCAGAAAGGTCATACCGAGCTGTACCGCGGCGCGGAATACGTGGTCGATTTTCTGCCGAAGGTCAAGCTCGAGATCGCCGTGGCGGCCGACTCGGTCGAACGCATCATCGAGGCCCTTTCCAAGGCCGCCAACACCGGAAAGATCGGCGACGGAAAGATTTTCGTGACGCCGCTCGAACAGGCCGTGCGCATCCGCACGGGTGAATCCGGCGCGGAAGCGTTGTAACGGTCTCGTCAATTCATTTCTAGCAGAGGGCACTTCGGTGGAAGCACTCAACGGTATAAAAGACCTCTCATACGCACTCGACACCTTCTACTTTCTGGTGACGGGCGTACTGGTCATGTGGATGGCCGCGGGCTTTGCAATGCTCGAGGCCGGTCTGGTTCGTGCGAAAAACACGGCCGAAATTCTGACCAAGAACATCGTTCTGTTCGCGGTCGCCTCGATCATGTACATGCTGGTTGGCTACAACATCATGTACGGCGAGTCGGAAAGCGCGCTGATTCCGGCGATCTCGTTCTTCCTGGGCGACGACAACGCACGCGATGCCGTGCTGGCGCAGTCCATGGAAAGCTGGACCGACGGCGACTACTACTCGTCGTATGCCGACTTCTTCTTCCAGGTCGTGTTCGTGGCGACGGCAATGTCGATCGTCTCGGGCGCGGTGGCCGAGCGCATGAAGCTGTGGGCATTCCTGGTCTTCGCGGTCGTCATGACGGGCGTGATCTACCCGGTCCAGGGCTTCTGGAAGTGGGGCGGCGGCTATCTCGACCAGAACGGCTTCCTGGACTTTGCAGGCTCGGGTGTGGTGCACCTGTGCGGTGCCACGGCGGCTCTGGCCGGCGTCCTGCTGCTCGGTGCACGCAAGGGCAAGTACGGTTCGGACGGCCGCATCAACGCGATCCCCGGCGCGAACCTGCCGCTGGCAACGCTCGGCACCTTCATCCTGTGGATGGGCTGGTTCGGGTTCAACGGCGGTTCGGAACTGATCGTTTCCAACGTCGATGAGGCCAACGCGGTCGCCAAGGTGTTCGTGAACACCAACGCGGCGGCGGCCGGTGGCGTGGTCGCGGCGCTGATCATTGCGCGGCTGATGTTCGGCAAGGCTGACCTCACGATGGCCCTGAACGGCGCGCTGGCCGGTCTGGTCGCGATCACGGCCGAGCCGCTGACCCCGACCGCGGGCTGGGCGACGGTCATCGGCGCAATTGGCGGCGTGATCGTGGTGTTCGCGATCATCACGCTGGACAAGCTGCGCATCGACGATCCGGTCGGCGCGATCTCCGTGCACGGCGTGGTCGGCATCTGGGGTCTGCTTGCGGTGCCGATCACCAACTCGGACGGCACGATGGCCGCCCAGTTGCTCGGCGTCGGCATGATTTTCGCCTGGACCTTCGTGGCGAGCCTGGTCGTGTGGCTGATCATCAAGCTCGTGATGGGTATCCGGGTCAGCGAGGAAGAGGAATACGCCGGCGTCGACCTCGCCGAGTGTGGCCTCGAGGCCTATCCGGAGTTCGTCAAGGGTTCCAACTAGGGGAACTCTGAACAGGTTCAGAGTTACCGCGACACAGGGAAGTGTCGCCAAAATCCACGACGACAAGTCTTGGAATTTGCAGCAAGGCGCAAATCGCATTTGCGCCGCGGCGTGGTCTGAGAAGTCCCGGATGGACTTATTCAGACCTTCCCTAAACCAGACCCATACCGATGGATTGACCGGGCGCAGGGATTGCGCCCGGGCGCAGGAAGCGACCTTAGTCAAGAATCGTCACGCCGGCGTCCGCAACCCGCCGGTTTTCCCAATGCGATTCGAAGCTCACGGGGGGCGTCCGGATGGCGCCCCTTTTCTATTGTTTGGATGTCTGATCGATCCATCCTGGATCGCCAGACTAGCGAAAACGAAAAAGTACGATTTTTCGTTTTCTTACATTTTCGGCCGCTCACGCGCCGAAAATGGCGGCACGTCCCGGTGCCGCGGGCAGCTCTGAAATATTCCGCGGTTCCCGGTTGCGAGTACCGCCGGACTCCCCGTCAAGTCACTCCAGCGTGCTGTGCGTGCCGTCGCAAAACGGCGCGTCCCCGGTGTGCTTGCAGCCGCACAGCCAGACCATTTTCTTCTCTGCGATCCGGAACTCGACTGGGGTAAACTGCGTGCCCTTGTGGCTGCCGTCGCAGAACGGCTGATGCTTCGAACGGCCGCAGCTGCACCACCAGTAGGTGCCGGGTTCGAGTTCCAGGCCATAGGGTTGTTTCTGCGGGATCTCGGGGGTGGACATGGGCACGATCTCGTCGAAATTTGGAAGGACCGCGATTCTAGCAACCCTCGCTGTCGCGCTGTTTTCGACGAGCGCCGGCGGCGGGGTCTATCGCTGGACGGACGCCGACGGGAACACCCATTTCGGAGACCGGCCGCCGCAGGGCACCAGCGCAACCGACGTAGACATGACACCAACCGCACCGTACGACCCCGAGGCCGCCGCACAGGCGCGCGCACGCACGCAGCGCCAGCAGCATCGCGTCGATGTGCGCAATGCCGAGTACGACGCGGAGATGAGCAAGCGCAGGCAACAAGCCGAGGCCCGCGAGGCCAAAAGGCGCGAATGCGCTCACTGGGAAGACCAGCTCGGCCAGTATCGCCGTGCCCAGTACCTCTACGACCCCCTGCCGGGCGGTGAACGCAAGATCCTGCCCGAATCCGAACGCCAACGGGCGATCACCGAGCTCGAGCAGGACATCGCCAAACACTGTCGCCACCTGAACTGATCCATGGTCGAACCACGAAGATTCGAAGAACTCATCGCCAAGCACGGGACACCCCTGCTCGCGCTGGACCGCCGTCGCCTGCGCGCGAACGTCGAGCTGCTGCGCCGCGAACTGCCCGGCGTCGAGATCTATTACGCGGTCAAGGCGAATCCGCACCCGATCGTGCTGGAGACCATGCGCGACATGGGCTGCGGCTTCGACGTGGCGTCCTACGACGAACTGCGTACCGTGCTCGACAGCCGTGGCCCCCTCGAGCGCTGCCTGTACACCCATCCGACCAAGCGGCCGGACGAGATCGAGCGCATGCTCGCCGCCGGCATCAAGACCTGGTTTTTCGACAACGCATCGGAACTCGACAAGCTCGCCGCCATGGCGCCGGGGTCGCGGGTGGTGCTGCGCGTGCGCGCGGCGAATCCGGACTGTGTCGTCGACCTTTCGGAAAAATTCGGCACCGCCCCCGACGAGGCCGAGGGCCTGCTCGGGCTGGCGATCGACAAGGGGCTCAAGCCGGTCGGGCTCGCGTTCCATGTCGGCTCGCAGACCTCGATCCCGCAGCCGTACGTGGACATGATCACGACCGCCAAGCGCATCTTCGACCACATGCAGGTGCGCGGGCATCCGCTCGAACTGCTGGACATCGGCGGCGGATTCCCGGTCGACTACGGCCGCGGCATGGTCATGGACTTCGAACTGTTCTGCGCGCCGATCCGCGCGGCCCTGCAAACCTACTTTCCGAGCACGCGCGTGATCGCCGAGCCGGGCCGGTTCGTCGTCGCCGACGCGGCGACCCTCGCCCTGCGCGTCATCTCCCACGCCGAACGCAACGGGCTCATGTGGTATTACGTCGAGGACGGCGTCTATGGCGCGTTCTCGGGACATGTGTTCGATCACGCGAAGTACCGCTTCTCGACGCAGGTGCAGGGCCCGCCACGACCGTGCATCATCGCCGGGCCGACCTGCGACTCGTTCGACGTCATCGCACGCGATGCCTATCTGCCGGAACTGGCAGTCGGCGACCTGCTGTTTGCCCACGAGATGGGCGCCTATACCAACGCCTCGGCCACCACGTTCAACGGCATTCCGCTGACGCCGGTCGTCGAGGTCTGATTTCCGTTCCAGACAAAAACGGGGAATTCACTGTGAGCGAACGCGTACACGAACCATCCATGCTGAACCTCTGGAACATGTGGTTCACCGAGCTTCACCATGGCGGCGCCGGCCTGACCCTGAAGGTCAAACAGGTGCTCTACAGCAAGCACTCGGATTTCCAGCGCATCGACGTGGTCGACACCGAGGTCTACGGCCGCGCGCTGGTGCTCTACGGCTCCATCATGCTGACCGACCGTGACTGCTTCATCTATCCCGAGATGATTTCGCACGTACCGCTGTTCGCACATCCGAACCCGAAGAACGTGCTCATCATCGGCGGCGGCGACGGCGGCGCCCTGACCGAAACGCTCAAGCACCCGGGCATCGAAAACGCGACCATGGTCGAGATCGACCCGCAGGTCGTCGAGGTCAGCAAGGAATTCTTTCCGCAGCTCGGCGCGGGCTTTGACGATCCACGCGCGACGCTGGTGTTCGACGACGGCGCGAAATTCGTCGCTGAGAGCGAGCGTAGCTTCGATGTGATCATGAGCGATTCGTCCGACCCCGTCGGGCCGGCCGAGGTGCTGTTTCAGGGCCAGTTCTACCGCAACGTCCACGACCGGCTGAGCGACGATGGCATTTTCGTCGCGCAGACCGAATCGCCGTTCTATCACACCGACAGCGTGCCGAAGATCTACCGCAACCTGCGCGAGGTGTTCCCGATCGTGCGCATGTATACCGCGACGATTCCGGCCTACCCCGGCGTGGTGTGGAGCTTCTGCTTCTGCTCGAAGAAGTACGAGCCGATGGAAAAATTCGACGCCGCGCGCGTCAACCTTGCGGGCCTGCGCTGTTACAACGCGGACCTGCATCGCGCCGCGTTCGCGCTGCCCAACTATGTGCAGGCACTCATTGCCGAATAACACGCCCGGTCACGTGGGCGGTTGTCGGCGATGAGCGGCGCGGACGACGAGGCGCTGGTCCTCGTCGACGGCTCGTCGTATCTGTTCCGGGCCTACCACGCCCTGCCGCCGCTGACCAATTCCAAGGGTCAGCCGACCGGCGCCGTGTACGGCGTCGTCGCGATGCTCAAGCGCCTGCTCGAATCCGAACACCCGCGACATGTCGCCGTGGTGTTCGACGCGCCTGGCAAGACCTTTCGCGACGCGATCTATCCGCAGTACAAGGCGAATCGTCCGCCGACGCCGGAGGATCTGGTCGCGCAGATCCAGCCGCTGCACGATCTCGTGCGGGCACTGGGCATTCCGCTGGTCATGATCCACGGTGTCGAGGCCGATGACGTCATCGGCACCTTCGCTGTGTCCGCACGCGCCCGTGGCTGGCACACGCGCATCATCACCAGCGACAAGGATTTCGCCCAGCTCGTCGGCGACGACATCGTGCTCGTGGACACGATGAAAAACGTCGAGCTCGACCGCGACGGCGTACAGGCAAAGTTCGGCGTCACACCCGAACAGATCATCGACTACCTGACCCTGATCGGCGACACCGTGGACAACGTGCCGGGGGTGCCCAAGGTTGGACCGAAGACCGCGGCGAAGTGGCTCGCCGAATACGGCTCGCTGGATGCACTGGTCGAACAGGCCGATGCCGTCGGCGGCAAGGTCGGCGAGAATCTGCGTGCCAGTCTCGAGCAGCTGCCGCTGTCGCGCGAACTGGTGACCATCCGTACCCACTGCGAACTGCCGGTCGGTCTCGACGAACTGAAGCCCGGCGCGCCGGATCATGCAGCGCTCGCGCGGCTGTATGCCGAACTCGAATTCCGCACATGGCTCGATGAGGCCCTGTCCGCGGCGCCCGAAGCAAACAACACCCCGGATCAGGGCGCACGCTACGAAACCATCGCGAGCGAAACAGCCCTGGATGGCTGGATCAAACGGCTGAACCAGGCCAAGCTTTTCGCGTTCGACACCGAAACCACGAGCCTCGACTACATGGAGGCCGAGATCGTCGGCGTTTCCTTTGCCGTCGAACCCGGCCACGCGGCCTACGTACCGCTGGCGCATCGCGGCGTCGACGTGCCCGACCAGCTCGATCGTGAACAGGTGCTCGCCCGGCTGAAGCCCCTGCTCGAAGACCCCGGGCGCGGCAAGCTGCTGCAGAACGCCAAGTACGACATGAACGTGCTCGTGAACCACGACATCCGGCTCGCCGGCGTGGCGCACGACACCATGCTGGAATCCTATGTGCTGGATTCCACCGCCACGCGACACGACATGGATTCGCTGGCGCTGAAGTACCTCGGCTACAAGACCATCCACTTCGAGGACATCGCCGGACGCGGCAAGTCGCAGCTGCGCTTCGACGAGATCGGCGTCGCTGAGGCCGCGCAATACGCGGCCGAAGATGCAGACGTGACGTTGCGGCTGCACGAAGCGCTGTGGCCGAAGCTCGAACCGCTCGAAGCTCAGGCGCGCGTTTACCGGGAAATCGAGATTCCACTGATTCCCGTGCTCTCACGCATGGAGCGCACCGGCGTGCGCATCGACGCCGGCATGCTGGCGAAACAGAGCGCCGAAATCGAAAAGCAGCTCGGCGTGCTGGAGAAACAGGCCCATGAGGCGGCCGGCGGGCCGTTCAATCTGGGCTCGCCGAAGCAGTTGCAGGAAATCCTGTTCGATCGTCTGAAGCTGCCCTCGCTCGCCAAGACGCCGAAGGGCCAGCCGTCGACTGCCGAGTCCGTACTCGAACAACTCGCCGAGGACTACGAACTGCCACGGCTGATCCTCGACCACCGCTCGCTCGCAAAGCTCAAGTCCACCTATACCGACAAACTGCCCGCGCAGATCAGCGCGCGCAGCGGTCGCGTGCACACGAGCTTTCATCAGGCCGTGGCCGCGACGGGACGCCTGTCGTCATCGGAACCGAACCTGCAGAACATCCCGGTCCGCACGGCCGAGGGTCGACGCATCCGCCAGGCCTTCGTCGCCGAGGACGGCTGGCGCATCGTCTCGGCCGATTACTCGCAGATCGAACTTCGCATCATGGCCCACCTGTCGGGCGACGAAGGGCTGCGCCGCGCGTTTGCGAAGGGCCTGGACATCCACCGCGCGACGGCCGCCGAAGTGTTCGGTGCCGAACCGGACGCGGTCACGAACGATCAGCGCCGTTCGGCGAAGGCGATCAACTTCGGGCTGATCTACGGCATGTCCGCGTTCGGGCTGGCGCGCAACCTCGGCATCGAACGTGACGAGGCCGCCAGCTACATCGAGCGCTACTTTGCACGCTACCCGGGCGTGCGCGAGTTCATGGACGCGACGCGCAAGCGTGCGCATGAGACCGGTTATGTGGAGACCGTTTTCGGCCGACGCCTGCACCTGCCGGAGATCAACTCCTCGAATGCGCAGCGTCGGCAGTACGCCGAGCGCACCGCGATCAACGCGCCCATGCAGGGCACCGCCGCGGACATCATCAAGCGCGCGATGATTGACGTCGATGCATGGATTGAAGCGAGCAGGCCGCCGGTGCGCATGGTGCTCCAGGTCCACGACGAACTCGTGTTCGAGGTCCGCGAGGACGCCGTCGAAGCCAGCATCGAGCAGATCCGCGCCCGCATGAGCGGAGCGGCCGAGCTGGCCGTGCCGCTGGTCGTCGATGCCGGCGTCGGCGCGAACTGGGACGAGGCGCATTGAACGGGTCGCCGTCGCGCGCATGCGCTCGCTTCGTCCGGGGTGATACGGTGCGCGCTCGACTAGGCGAACTCCATCGGATTGACCACGCATGATGACCAGCGCACGCGACCACGATGAACTCGACACCTTGCTCGCCGATCACGGCCTGGCGCGCGGCGCAGCCGAGTCCGACGGGCTGCTTGCGGGGCTGTTGACCGGTCGGCGCGTACACGCTGAACAGGTCTGGCTCGACGAACTCGCCGATGATGCGGAAGTCACCCATGTTCTCGGCCCCGAACTGCGCGGACAGCTGCATGAGTGGTTCGAACAGACCGAGGCGCTGTTCGAGGAAGATGCCATCACCTTCGAGCCGCTCCTGCCCGACGACGACGAGCCGATCGGCGATCGCGTGGCGGCCCTCGTGAACTGGACCAGCGGCTTTCTCTACGGGCTTGCGGTCAGCGCCGCATTCACGCAGCGCGAACAGCTCACCACCGACGCGCAGGAAATCATCGCAAACCTCGGCAAGATCACCCAGGCCGACGAAATCGCCCTGACCAACGACGAGGCCCATGAACAGGCGTTCATGCAGATCGTCGAATTCCTGCGTGTGGCCGTGGCCTATCTGCACGGCGAGTTCGCCAGCCGAACGAACTAGGGTCGGTTCACACCCGCCCACAATCCACATGCAGGTTCGCGGCGCAATCGCCGCCGGTCACGACGCGACTGCGCGCGCCGGCGAACGCATCCTCGCCTCCGGCGGCAATGCCTTCGACGCGGCACTCGCGGCAATGTGCGCGGCCTGCGTCGCCGAGCCCGTACTCTGCTCGCTTGGCGGCGGTGGCTTTCTGCTTGCACGCAGCGGTTCACGCGAACGCGTGTTCGACTTCTTTGCGCAGACGCCACGCACGCGCGCGCCCGACCCGACCGACTTCTATCCGATCACGGCCGACTTCGGCACCGCGACCCAGGAGTTCCACATCGGTCTCGGATCGGTCGCGACACCCGGTATCGTGCGCGGCCTGTTCGAGGCGCATCGCGCGCTGGGCGCGCTGCCGATGCGCGAGATCGTCGCACCGGCGATCGAGATCGCACGCGAAGGCGTCGTTCTGAACCCGCTGCAGGCGTACATCTTCTCGATCGTCGCGCCGATCTATCTCGCAACCGATTCGGCCCGCGCGATCTTCGCCTCACCGGATGCAGCGGACCGCACCTTCATTGCCGGTGAATGCATGCGCCAGCCGGCACTGGCCGACACGCTGGAACTGCTCGCGATCGAGGGCGAGCGCCTGTTCTACGAGGGCGAGATCGGTCGCCTGCTGACCGATGCCTGTGCATCGCAAGGCGGTCATCTGCGCCGCGATGATCTCGAACGCTACCGGCTCGTCGAACGCGAGCCGCTGCAACACAGCCACCGTGGCACACGGCTGCTGACCAACCCCCTGCCCGCGGCCGGCGGCACACTCATCGCGCTCGCGCTCGGCCTGATCGAGGACGTGCCGCGACGTGGACGATTCGGCGAGGACACAGAACTTGCACTCCTCGCGCACGCGATGGAACGCACACAGCTTGCGCGTCACTGGCTTGAACAGACCGGTTCCGAAAAAAGCACGCTTGCGGCACTGCGCGAACGGCTCAGGCAGCACGCCCCCGCGACGCGCGGCACGACGCACATCAGCGTGATCGACGGCGACGGCAACGCCGCCTCCATCACCCTGACCAATGGCGAGGGTTGCGGCTGGGTGATTCCGGGCACCGGCATCATGCCGAACAACATGCTCGGCGAGGCCGACCTGAACCCGCTGGGTTTTGGTCGCTGGCGCACGGATGTGCGGCTTGCCTCGATGATGGCGCCGAGCCTGCTGGTTTCGCGCGAGCGCATCGTCGCACTCGGTTCCGGCGGCTCGAACCGGCTGCGCAGTGCGGTGCTGCAAGTGATCTTGAATCTGCTCGATCACGGCCTGCCACCCGATGCCGCGGTCGCCGCACCGCGACTGCATGTCGAGGACGGTCTGCTGAGCCTGGAACCGGGCTTCACGCCCGACGCCATCGCGCCGTTGCTGGCGCGGTTCGAACGCCATCACCAGTGGAACGATCTGAACCTGTTCTTCGGCGGTGTGCACACCGTCGCGTTCGACGGTCGCGAATTCAGCGGCGCCGGTGACCCGCGCCGCGGCGGCGTGTTCCGCCTCGCCGCGGGCAACGCGTAGGATGCGCAATGCGCACCATTTGCGGCGCATGCAAACACATGACGGTGCGCGGTGCGCACACAAATCACAAACCCCGGCACACGTAGGGTGCGCAATGCGCACCATTTGCGGCGCCCGGAAAACATGACGGTGCGCGGTGCGCACCACAAACCACAAGCCCCCGGCACACGCAGGGTGCGTATCGCGCACCGTTGACCACGCCCAACCATTCGTACCGGTGCGCGGTGCGCACCCTACTCGCCGCCTCGCGGGTGCATATCACGCACCATTGACCACGCCGAAACCTTCCTACCGGTGCGCGGTGCGCACCCTACGAATACACTGTCGCGCGCGGGCGTCGTGACAACCGGGAAATTCGCCTGTCCGGTTGCATGCCCGACCTTGTCCGGTCGGCCTTGCCTACGGGGAAGGTGGCGTACCCCCTCGGCGCCCGCACCATTCACCACGCCCAAACGTTCGAATCGGTGCGCCGTGCGCACCCTACCCAAACCACAAGCCCCGGCACACGTAGGGTGCGCAATGCGCACCTTTTTCGGCGCATGGAAACACATGACGGTGCGCAGTGCGCACCCTACGAATACACTGTCGCGTGCGGGCGTCGTGACAACCGGGAAATTCGCCTGTCCGGTTGCATGCCCGACCTTGTCCGGTCGGCCTTGCCTACGGGGAAGGTGGCGT
>JAGRGH010000002.1 GCA_020445605.1 Chromatiales bacterium | reverse complement strand
CGCAGTCGCCGCGGCAATTGAGATGGCCAGCCATGCCGCCCAACGGGTCTGCATCCAGAGCCCTGCACCTGCGATGACATAGGCGAAGCCCGCCAGAAAATTGAACCAGAGCACGAACGGGACATAGCTCCCGGCAGCATCTCGCGCTGCGACGTTACCGAACAGGATCGTGCCGCCCGACTTGATTGTCAGCAGACCGAAACCAACGGCGATCAGTGAAATCATCCAGACCCGGGTGCCGCGTGTTCTTTGCGTTGCCATACTTATCCCTCCGCCGCAGATATTGTGCGCCGCTGAAAACAGATCTTTCTCAAACCCGCGCTCTTCGCCAACTTCCTCTTGCGTCATGCCATCGCAATCGATCTGTTCACTAACGCTGACTAGCAAGAGCGGATCACCAGATGACCTTATGCCACGTCCGCTAACTAAAGATTGCTGTTGCGTCAGACTTGGCGCATTTCATTTGTCTGATTTTATTTCAGCAAATCTGATATCCCGGGTTGGCCGCGGAAAACGGTATGACATCCAACACAACCAGAAGCCATCTCACCCGCAAGAACAGACGCTTTCCCCATGTCGCCGTTATTGGCTGCCGCAGCTAATTCTTTTGCTTTTCCTTCAACCGAATCATTAAAGCTTTGCAAGGTAGCCAATTTTTGATCCGTGATATTTTCAATACCCAGATAGGGCAACAACCCACCGACGGGTATACGATGATCGGCAATCCGTAATGCACTTGCAGATGCCTGTTCCGGATTATCAGTCATAATTCCAGCCATCATGCTTTGATAATCCGACAGAACTTCGTGCATTACCTGGCGCAAAGTTAAGGATTTACTGTATCGAGTATGCTGCGCCAAGATATTCAGTAATATTTTCTTGGTTTCAGGCGAAAGTGCTTTGACCTTCATTTGCAACTCGGGCTTCATTAATGACACTTGCTCCTGTAATAACTGCTGCAGCGCGTTCATATCAGGCTGTTTGCCTTCCTCGGCCGCCACTGCGCCGGCAAATACCATTGATAGAGCCAGCATGGCAGCTGATATGGATACCGATAAATATTTAATCTTCATAATTAATCTCCTGAACAGGTTAAAAAAAGAAAGCACTTTAAACAAATCCCCTTCCTTCGCCCGCTTCCTCATGGGTCACACCATCGCGGATGTGATAGATGCGCTTGAAGGTTGGAATGATTTTCTCGTCGTGGGTGACGACGATGATGGCCGTTTCGTATTTCTTTGCCATGTCATTGAGAATGCGAATGACCGCCATGGCGCGTTCGGAATCCAGCGGTGCGGTGGGCTCGTCGGCCAGTATCACCGGCGGGCGGTTGACCAGGCCGCGGGCGATGGCCACACGCTGCTGCTCGCCGCCAGAGAGCTGCGAAGGCATCGCCTGGGCGCGATG
>JAGRGH010000001.1 GCA_020445605.1 Chromatiales bacterium | reverse complement strand
TGACCATGCGCTTCGGCGAGTTCACCGCGGTCGATCATGTGAACCTGCGTGTCCCACGGGGTGAGATCTTCGGTTTTCTCGGCTCCAACGGCTGCGGCAAGACCACGACGATGAAGATGCTGACCGGCCTCCTGCCGCCGAGCGAAGGCCGCGCCTGGCTGTTCGGACAGGAGGTGGACCCGCACGACCTCGCGACCCGGCGCCGCGTCGGCTTCATGTCGCAGTTCTTCTCGCTCTACACCGAGCTGACGGTGCGGCAGAACCTGGAGCTGCATGCCCGGCTGTTCCAGGTGCCCGCTGCCGAGATTTCAGGGCGGGTGGACGAAATGGTTGAACGCTTCGATCTGGCCGCGGTGATTGACAGCTTGCCGGGCCGGCTGCCCCTCGGCCACCGGCAACGCCTGTCGCTGGCGGTCGCCATGATCCACAAGCCCGAGATGCTGATCCTCGACGAGCCCACCTCGGGTGTCGACCCGGTGGCGCGCGACGCCTTCTGGCGCAGGCTGGTCGAGCTGTCGCGCCGTGACGGGGTGACCATCTTCATCTCCACCCACTTCATGAACGAGGCCGAGCGCTGCGACCGCATCTCGCTGATGCACGCGGGCCGGGTGCTGGTCACCGACACGCCGGCGAATATCGTGCAGCAGCGGGGCGTGGAGACCCTGGAAGAGGCGTTTGTGGCGCATCTGGAAGAGGCGTCGGGGGAAGGCGAAGCCGACGCGGGGCAAACAGCGTCGCTCGATACGGTTGACGCGTCGGCAGGCCATGTCGAACCCCAGGGCTGGCGGCGCCAGTTCGATCCCCGGCGCATGATCAGCCACGCCCGGCGCGAAGGGTTGGAGCTGCGCCGCGATCCCATCCGGCTGACCCTGGCGCTGGTCGGCAGCGTCATCCTGATGTTCGTGATGGGCTACGGGATCAGCCTCGATGTCGAGGATCTGACCTTCGCGGTGCTGGATCGCGATCAGACCACCGTCAGCCGCGACTATACGCTCAACCTCACCGGCTCCCGCTACTTCGTCGAGCGGGCGCCGATTACCGGTTATGCCGATCTCGACCGGCGAATGCGCGAAGGCGACATCAGTCTGGCGATCGAGATCCCGCCGGGCTTCGCGCGCGACATCGCCCGGGGCCGGCGGGTCGAGATCGGCGCCTGGATCGACGGCGCCATGCCCACGCGGGCAGAGACCGTCCGCGGCTATGTGCAGGGGATTCATGCCCACTGGCTGGCGACCAAGGCGCGCGAGGCCGGCTACGGCGAGGCTTTGGCGGGGCTCGTCAATATCGAGACCCGGTTCCGCTACAACCCGGACGTCAAGAGCCTGGTGGCGATGGTGCCGGCGGTGATCCCGCTGCTGCTCATGCTGATCCCGGCCATGCTCGCGGCGCTCAGCGTCGTGCAAGAGAAGGAGCTCGGCTCGATCACCAACTTCTACGTCACGCCCACCACGCGGCTCGAGTTCCTGCTCGGCAAGCAGCTCCCTTACGTGGTCCTGTCCTTCCTGAGCTTCCTGCTGCTCACGCTGCTCGCGGTGACCGTCTTCGGCGTGCCGCTGAAGGGCAGCTTCCTGACGCTGGCGGCGGGTGCGCTGCTCTATGTCGGCGCCGCCACGGCCCTGGGGCTGCTGATCTCAACCTTCATGCGCAGCCAGATCGCGGCGATCTTCGGCACGGCGGTGCTCACCATCCTGCCGGCGGCGAACTTCTCCGGCATGATCGACCCGGTCTCGTCCCTCGAAGGGGTGGGCCGAGTGATCGGCGAGATCTACCCGACCACGCATTTCCTGACGATCGCGCGCGGCACCTTCTCGAAGGCCCTGAACTTCTCTGACCTGCATGCCGCCTTTCTCCCGCTGGCGCTCGCCGTTCCGATCCTGATCGGGCTTTCCGCCGCGCTGCTCAAGAAGCAGGAGACCTGAGCCGTGCGCGCGGCCAACATCCTGCATCTCGGTATCAAGGAGCTGCGCGGTCTCGCCCGCGACCCGATCATGCTGGTGCTGATCGTCTATGCCTTCACCGTTTCGGTCTACACGGCGGCCACGGCTATGCCGGAGACCCTCAACAAGGCGCCGATCGCGGTGGTGAACGAGGATCGCTCGCCGCTGTCATGGCGCATCGTCAGCGCCTTTTACCCGCCGTACTTTGTTCCCCCCGAGGTGATCGACCAGGCCGAGATGGACGCCCGCATGGATGCCGGCCTCGACACCTTCGCCCTCGACATCCCGCCCCACTTCCAGCGTGACCTGCTGGCGGGGCGGCGGCCCACGGTCCAGCTCAATGTCGATGCCACGCGCATGAGTCAGGCCTTCACCGGCAGCGGCTATATCCAGACCATCGTCAGCGACGAGGTGCGCACCTTCGCGCAGCGCTATCGCGAGGTTCCGGAGTTGCCGGTCGATCTGGCGCTGCGGATGCGCTTCAATCCCCAGCTCAACAAGTCGTGGTTCGGCGCCATCATGCAGGTCATCAATAACGTGACCATACTCTCCATCGTCCTCACCGGCGCGGCGCTGATCCGCGAGCGCGAGCACGGCACCGTCGAGCATCTGCTGGTCATGCCGGTCACGCCTTTCGAGATCATGAGCAGCAAGGTATGGGCGATGGCGCTGGTCGTCCTTGCCGCCACCGCCTTCGCGCTCACCGCCGTCGTGCAGGGCTGGCTGTCCGTGCCGATCCAAGGCTCGCTCGCGCTGTTCCTGGCCGGGGCGGCGCTGCATCTGTTCGCGACCACCTCGATGGGCATCTTCCTCGGCACCGTCGCCCGCTCCATGCCGCAGTTCGCCCTACTGCTCATGCTGGTGCTGCTGCCCTTGCAGATGCTCTCCGGCGGCTCGACGCCGCGTGAGAGCATGCCGGAGGCCGTGCAGTACATCATGCTCGCCGCGCCCAACACACACTTCGTGATGCTGGCCCAGGCGATCCTCTATCGCGGCGCGGGCTTCGCCGCCGTTTGGCCGCAGTTCCTCAGCCTGGCGGCAATCGGTGCGGTCCTGTTCACGCTGGCCCTGACGCGCTTCCGTAAAACGCTGGCAACGATGGCATGAGTTCGCGCACCGAACAAACTTCGCCTCGTTCGCGCGTCCCAGGCAAATGGCGCGCACTGCCGACCGGCATCTGGGCACTCGGATTCGGCTCGCTGTTCATGGACATATCCTCCGAGATGATCCATAGCCTCCTGCCAGTCTTCATGGTCACCGTACTGGGCGCCTCCATGGTGACCGTCGGCGTTATCGAAGGGATTGCAGAGGCTACGGCAGCCATCTTGAAAGTGTTCTCGGGTGCGCTGAGCGACTATCTTGGCAAGCGCAAATTCCTGATGATCCTTGGCTACGGACTCGCGGCATTCACCAAGCCCATTTTTCCGCTGGCCTCGTCGATCGGCTGGGTGTTCACGGCGCGTTTCGTCGATCGCATCGGCAAAGGCATTCGCGGGGCGCCGCGCGACGCCCTGATTGCCGACATTTCGCCAGCACCATTGCGCGGCGCGGCCTATGGTTTGCGGCAGGCGCTTGATTCGGCTGGTGCCCTGCTCGGTCCGCTACTGGCGGTGGTCTTTATGATATGGCTTGCCGATGACATCCGTGCGGTGATGTGGATAGCCGTGGTGCCAGCCTTCATTGCGGTGGCGCTGCTCATGATTTACGTACGCGACCCTGAGCGCACGCATGCAACCGGCGACGTAAAATCCCCACTCGCACGGGCCAACATCAAGCGCCTGCCGCTGCGCTACTGGCTGGTTGTGCTGTTGGGGGCGGTCTTTACGCTCGCCCGCTTCAGCGACGCCTTTCTGGTGCTGCGGGCACAGGACATTGGCCTCGCGCTCGGCTATGTGCCGGTGGTCATGGTCGTGATGAACGTTTTCTATGCCGGCGCCGCCTATCCGGCCGGGGCCGCCGCTGACCGCTTCCACCCGCGCACCTTGTTGCTGATCGGACTCGCGCTGCTCATCGCAGCGGACATGGTGCTGGCCGCGGCCCGAGGCGCACTGGGCGTCTTTGCCGGTGTCGCGCTGTGGGGCCTGCACATGGCCTTTACCCAGGGCCTGTTGTCGAAACTCGTCGCTGACACGGTGCCGACGCAATTGCGCGGCACGGGGTTTGGTATCTTCAATCTCGTCAGCGGCGGTGCGTTACTGCTCGCCAGCGTGCTGGCTGGCGTTCTGTGGAGCGCCATCGGACCCGCTGCGACGTTCCTGGCCGGTGCCGGTTTCGCTGCCCTCGCCGCAATCGGGCTCCTGACTGTGGACGCCGGGCATCGCAATCGAGACAAGGAATGACATGGGCAGACCTGTTCTCCCTGCCCCGGTGCGAGCCCGCAAAACACGTGCAACGATGGCATGAAAAAAATAATCGGACTCATAGCGTGGCTTGCTATCGAGGGCGCCAGCCCGGCTATGGCCTGGTCGGTGGAACCGGAAAAAACCGGAACGCTGAGCTTCATTCTGGAAAATGATTTGTTCTATCGCGCCGACAGTCACTACACCAACGGGGTGGGGTTCATCTGGGTTCCGGATCGACGCACTCCCACGCCGGAGTGGGCGGTGAAGCTGGCCCACTTGGTGCCATGGTTCCACGAGCAAGGCGAGCTCCGCCACGGTTACGCCTTCGGCCAAAGCATGTTCACGCCCAGCGATATCACGATCGAGAATCCTTCCTTGCGGGATCGGCCCTATGCCGGATGGCTGTATGGTTTGATCGGCCTGGGCGTGGAGTCGGGAAAGCAGCTTGATCTGTTCGCATTTACCCTCGGCGTGGTTGGCCCGGCCTCCCTGGCCGAGCAAAGCCAGAAATTCATCCATAAAGTCGTGGGTTCCGATAAGCCCCAAGGCTGGGACACACAGCTCGGGAATGAGCCAGGCTTCATCGCGACCTACCAGCGAGGCTGGCGGGGGCTCGCCACCACAACCTTCTTGGGAAACAGCCTGGATTTCACGCCCCACGTGGGATTTGCACTTGGCAACGTGTTCACCTACGGCAATACGGGGGTCACCATGCGCTACGGCAAGCGGCTACCAAACGACTACGGGCCGCCACGCATTCAGCCCGGCCTGTTGGGCTCGGGGGAATTCGCTCCGGTGTCAAATTTCGGCTGGTACTTGTTCGCCGGCGTCGAGGGGCGGGCCGTTGCACGCAACATCTTCCTTGACGGCAACACGCTTCGAGACAGCCGCAGCGTGGACAAAAAATCCTTGGTCGGGGACCTGCAATTCGGGTTTGTCATGGATTGGCCCGATATTCGATTGAGTTACACCCACGTGATTCGTACGCGAGAGTTCCAAACTCAAAATGGCGGCGACGATTTCGGCGCGTTCAGCGTATCTGTCAAGTTTTAAGCCCCGAGTTGCGTCATGATGCAAACACGTGGCTGCGGAGAACCCCAATCAAGTCACTCGGATACACCGAGGCACACCTCTACGATGCCTGTACCAGCGTCAAGCTGGGTGCTGGCGAACAACTTCAATCGATTGGCGCTTCGTGGGAAGCAGTCGATGCCTACAACGCGGCATGCACGCGACTAAAAGGCGATGCGTGCCGTCGCGCACGAAATGGCTATGCCTGGAAAGGCTACCGGGCAATGAGGAAATCCTCATGAAATGCATGTTCACATTGCTTGCCCTGGTCTGGGCAGGTTCGTCGATGGCTGCCGACTGGCAGGTGACGCAATCCGATTCCATTAGCGCTTATGTCATCTTCGCAGATCAACCCAACGATCGCCTTCCCTTAGCCGAGCAAGCCCTCATCCTTGAGCGCCGCCTGTACGGCAGGGCGCGCGGCGATGCGCCCCAGGTATTCGTTGATCGTGGGCCAGGGTGCAAGATCGAACTGCACCCATCGCGACCAGCCCAACACGGTGAATAGATAGGCATCGGCAACCGTGTAGCTGTCGCCGAGCAGGAACTGCTTGCCTGCAAGCTGTGCCGCCACATGGTCGCAACGCTTTGCCAGCGTCTGTTTGAGCTGTGTTTTCCACTCATCGGGCGTGTCGGGATTGAACAGGGCGCCAAAGGATTTGTGCAACTCCGATGTGATGAAATTGAGCCAGGAGTAAAGGCGATAGCGTGCCATGCTGCCAGCGAGCGGCGCCAGATTCTTGTCGGCACGATCAGCCAGGTACAGCAAAATAGCCGGCACTTCGGTCAGCACCTCGCCATCATCGAGTACCAACGTAGGCACGTAGCCGTTGGGATTGATGGTGGTGTAATCGACATCGGTTTCCGTCCTGCTCGTGGCCAAATCCACTTTTTCGAGCGCAAAGGCGAATCCGGCCTCCTGGAGCGTGATGTGCACGGACAGCGAACAGGCACCAGGCGCGTAATACAGTTTCATGACAGTGTCTCCTTGTTGCGGTTGAAGTTACGCACCCGCGTTGGTGGGATAGTCGGTGTAGCCTTTTTCACCCGGGGTATAAAAAGTGTCGAAATCGGGCGAATTGAGCGGCGCGCCCATGCGCCAGCGCGCGGGCAGATCCGGGTTGGCGAGGAAGGCCCGTCCCACCGCGATCAACTCGCACTTTCCGGCATCCAGGTCAGCCTGGGCACGTTCGGCATCATAACCACCGGACAGGATGACGGTCCCCTTGAACCGCTCGCGCATGGTCTGCTTGATGTGCTGCGGCACTTCGGGCGCGCCCATCGACGCATGATCGACGATGTGCATATAGGCCAGTCCCATTTGACCCAACGTGGCGCTGCCGCACATGCAGGGTTCGATGGGTGCGACCCAGGACCAGATTTCCTGGGTGCTGACGTCCTACATCGTGGCGGCGGCCATCTTCACGATAGGGTGACCAAGCCGCGATGCGTGCCGTCCGGGTGTGCGTCGGTCATGGTCAGGCCATGTCAGAGCGAGAGCCCGAACACGTGGCGGCGGTGGCCGGTGTCGATATCCACTATGGTGCTCAGTCCCGCGCGCAGTTGCGGCGCGTTCGGCACGGCCTCGATACGGATCCGCACAGGCACCCGCTGGGCAATTTTGACCCAGTTGCCAGTGGCGTTCTGCGCAGGGATGACCGAAAACTCCGACCCGGTGGCGGGGCTCAGGCTGTCCACCACACCCTTCCAGGTCGTGTCTGGGTACGTGTCGACCTTGATGGTTACCGGCTGGCCGGGATGGACGTAGGTGAGATCGGTTTCTGGAAAGTTGGCCTCGACCCAGAGGTCACCGCTGACCACCAAGACCAGCGCCGTAGCCCCAGCGCCGACATACTGCCCCGGTTTGGGCGGTTTGCTCACAATGCCGGGCAGCAGAGCACGCACGTCGATCCGCTCCAGGTCGAGCCGGGCCTGATCGAGTAACGAGGTTGCCCGGAAGTATCTCAGAAACATGCTGAAAGAGACCGTGAACGAGGCGGCCGACATTGAACAAACCGGATGAGTGATGCCTCACCAAGCTCCATGCGTAGGGCCATTGCCTGGTCGTAATCTGAACCTATAGCCTCATGAGCGGGGCTGATTGAGCTCGTGCGCATGTCGAGGACCTCTGCAATTTCAGGGTCGTCGACGGAGAATGGTGATGCGTTATGGTTGCCAGCCATGAATATGCAAGACCTCCTATGGAATGACTCCAAGCCGGATTTTTACCCGGATCTCATCCAGCCAACCTGCGCGGTAGTGACGCGCCAGGGAGTTGATCTGCCCATGTGTCACGCCGGATTCGTTGGCCAGATGCTCCAGGGAAGTAAGCGAGTCGAGCCACCCGATATTACCGGTGGCCACGATAGCCGCCTTATCGGCCGTGGAAACGAGGATAAGGGCGTTTGGAAGCAGCCCTTGGGCGTGGAGCCAGGCGAGGAGATGCAGTTCGCCGTCATCGAGGCCGTGGCATAAGGGATGGGAAAGGACGAGGTTCGCCAGCTCTAGCTTCCCTATCTGGTGTCGGCCGGCAAGTCCTTCCAGAAGAGCATCCCTGTCGATGTGTACACGCCCGGGATCATCGGGGTTGCCGGTGAGGGCTTCCTCGACGCATTTGTCGACGGTCTCGACAGCGAACTTGTTGCAGATCGCCGTCCAGCAGCCTGTCCGGAATGCCTCGATGATGATGTTGGTGTCGATGAATACCCGCGTCTTTGCCATGCCCGGCGCCACCCCTTACAGCTCGAAGGGGGAGGGTAGCGAGTGCTCGGCAAACAGGTCCACAAGCTGCGTCAAGGTTGCCCCCATCGCTTTTGCCGCCTTGCGGGCGGAGAGGTGGCCTCTGTCGATTGCGTGGTGCAGCATGTTAATGAAGGCCGGGGAGAACCGCTTCGGCGTACCGGACACGGATGGACGCTGGTGCTCCTGTTGAAGGGTATCCCGTGTTTCGGTACCGATCCAGTTCAGATTGAACAGTCTCCAGGCAAGGGCCACTGGCGCGACACGCAACTGCATGGCTACGTCTGCAAGATGGCTTACGTCATCGATACGACGATTGTCGATCAGATTCGCCAAAGAAGCCTGGGGCATCAGCAGAGCAGCGGCGAAATTGTTGGCCAGTTGCTCGATGCGTTTGCCCTTGGCCCGGTCTTCGACCGAATTGGATTCGCGGTGATCCGGCTTCATGGCATCCCAAGTTAGGGCGTGGAACAGTTCATGGGCCAGATCGAAGAAGCGACGGGCCTCCGGCTCGTTGCGGTTGATCAGGATCATACCCATATCCTGGAGATGACAGGTCGCGCCGGAGATCGAATCCCCGTCCTGGGTTTCGATCGTGTCGACGTACAGAACCGGGATGTCGAGCTCCTGCTCGATCTTCTCGGCCAGCCTCTCGGCCGGAACAACACCCAGGTCGAGCGTCTCGACCAGGCTTTCGGCACGGGCAATCGCATCCTCGTATGAGGACTGCGAGGTGAGCCGCAGGGTGTGCTTGAGGGGATTGGACCGGTCCTGCTCCTTCTCACGCAACCAGCGTAGCAGGCCGATCCACTGACCGGCCCTCAACTCAAAACCGTCCAGGCTGTCCTCGGCCAGTCCGGGGGAGGCGCGCCAGGAGAACTGGGCCTCACCGGCAACCTGAAATGGATCGAGGAAGAAGTCGAGCTCGCGATCCAGGGTGTCGGTCAGCAGGACGAGTTCATCCGGCTTGAGCGCCCGCTTGCCATTCTCGATATCGGAAACGCTTTGGCGGTCTTTCAGACCCATGGCCTCGGCTAGCCGGTCCTGTGTCCAGTCGGCCGCCTCGCGGGCAGCTTTGACGCGATAGCCGATGAGTCTCTGCGATAGTTGTTCAAGCATGGCGGCCTCCCCTTTAGAAATGGAATTATAGCCTTGCGAACCGTAATTCGCAAGAATTGGTTGCGTTTAGACTTTCGCGGCTTCGCACGAGCGTGGATTGAAGATTGAAACGTCCGGGGGTAGGCAAGCACCGCAGGATGGCCCAGAGGGGGAGTGCCGTTCAGCGCAACGCCCAATCGGTGTCAGCTGTTCATTCCAAAACTGTCTTTCGTCGTGGAATCTTCGAGAAGCCACTTGGGGTCGTATTGAGGCATCTAACTTATTGATATTTGGTTGTCAGCAGTCGATTTTAGAGGTCCGCTAATCGGAAATTCCTCGCACCCCCCCAAACAGTAACGCTTCCGCAAATTACTAATGATGGTTTTGAATTTAAGCGAATGGTGAACGACGCGGTTTAAACGGAAAAGCATTCAACGAATCTATAGATATTTCTTGAACGTACTGGCGGTCACTGCCACGGCGAGCGCGAACAGCGCAGCGAAGGGTAGGATGACGAAGGTCGGATGCAGGCTGAATGGAAGTGATAAGTAGACCACCCATGCCAGCACTACGAGTGGTATCGCTGCCTTCTTCGCATAGTGGTACAAAAAAGAACTCTCCCGGCCTCCGCCCCAGCGGCGGAGATCCCGTCGCACAAGACCGTCCACCAGAGCCACCAGGCTGAACAACAGGAACACCGGCGTCGCCAACATGAGAATCGCCAGGCGTACGGAGAACACTTGGGTCACCTGCATGGCCGCGATCGTGTACTCGGCGATCGGTCGATAGAGCTTGTGCAGTGTCGGTCGCAACCCCGTCTCCTCCACGCGTGGCGGCGGCGATATCCAGCGTATGAAGGCGACGACGCGTGTGACTTCGAATAGATAGTGGTATGTCCCATCGGCCACTTGCTTGGCGAAACGGGCCGGGTCCGATATCACGATGCTGCGGCGAAAGTCCGTGTCCAGATAGCTAATCTCTTGAGTGAGCATCGCGCGACTGTGGTCGAGGCCTTGCTCCGGCCACCACAAGTTCATCCCTACCCACTCAACGACGATCGAAAACAACAGGGAGAACAGCAGCCACTTAATGGCTTGGGCGACGGCGGTCAGCCCTTTAGAAATCAGTCCTTGTCGAACGGCGGTACGCCGCGGATCGGCGACCGCTTCAGCCATGGTTATCTTCCGCTTGCCCGTTCGGCCCCGAAACGTCGGTCACCGCCATCCACCATGGCTCCTGCACGCGATACCACTGATCGTTGGTGATGTAGGTCCGCTCCATTTCGTTGGCGATCTCGGCGAGGCTTTCCGGCATATCAGAATCCGTTGCCGGCAATGGCATACGGATTTTCCAGAGCTGCCCGCCCTCCAGCAGCGCGAAGGCCTGCCCCTTGGGCAGTGTGATCAACTCAGCCGGTGTGAGCATCGGCACTTCCGAGACACTGATGCGGTCCTCGTTGCGCGACATGAAGTCGACCCCCGAGCCCGGGTCAGAGGAATCATTGACGCCGGAGACACTCATGAGTGTGAAGACCTCGACGCGCGGGAGCTGCTCCGTGAGCATCTCGGCGGTGGCCAGTTCCTTGACCCGGAGCATGATCAGCGTGTTGAAGTTGCCCGCCACCTGCCCGGCCTTGGCACGGCTGCCGATGCGCGCCTCCACGTCGGACCAGGTCTGGGTATAGGCGGTGACCTGGAAGCCGGCGCCGCCGGCCTTGTTCAACAGCGGCACGAACTCATCCCCGATCAGTTCGTTGAACTCGTCGGCGTGCATGGAGATCGTCGGCAAGGTGTAGGACCTGGGAGCTTCGATAGGGTCCGCGTCCACGCCGTGTTTGTAGATATGCCCGGCCACCGAGACCAGGTCGGCGAACATGGAATTCCCCACCGCACTGGCGACGGTGGTATCCGTCAGGGCGTCGAGACCGACATACACAATCCCCTTGCGGCGGATGACGTCCATCCATTCGAAGATGGGACGCTGATCAGCCTCATTGAGGTAGTCCGGTGAAATGAGCTCGGCGATCTTACCGGTGGTCAGCTTCTCCATCAGCGGCCCGACGGAACTGACGATCTTGTCGAAGTAGGTCTTGTCGTACTTGAAGGCCGATACCAGCCCGTCGAGCACTGGGTCGTAGAGGTCCAGATCCTGCAGGTGCCGCATCAGCGCGATGGCCTCGTCGTTGCGACCGCGCAGCGAGTTCGGCAGGTTGCGTTCCTTGATGTTGCCGGCGATGTCGGCCACCTTCTCGCGCCAGTCCGCCGCCCCGTGCCGGCGCAGGTGTTCGCGGGCGTACTCGACGAACAGCGGCTCAATGTCGTTGATGTAGCGGCGCACCTGCTGATAGTCCGGCCGACGCCCCAGTGCCACCAGGGCGCGGGCGATGATGTTGACGAAGCGCCAAGCGAATTCCTTGAAGGCCGCCGAGTTGCCCTCGCTGGGAAGCTGGTTGGCGATGCGGGTCGCCACCTCGGTGATGCGGGAAAAGTTGCCGATCGCATTGTAGCGGGCCGAGACCTCGGGGAAACCCAGATGGAACATGTAGAAGTCCTTGGCGCGCCCTGCCCGCTTGGCCTCGGCGTACACCCGCCGCAGGAGATCGGCATCCCCCTTGGGATCGAACACGATCACCACATCGCCGCGCCGGATGTCCTGGGCAATGAGAATCTCGGCGAGGCGTGTCTTGCCGACACGCGTGGTGCCCAACACCAGCGTGTGTCCGACGCGCTCACCAATATCCATCCAGACATCCTGCTCGTCGGGTTCCACGGCATGCAGGGCCGGCTTACCGCCGACGGCGGGCAGCGGCGACAGGGGATTCCACCAGCCCCGGGAGCGGAAAAACCAGGCCACGAGATTCAATAGCGGTATGGGTTCCCAGGCCACTTCCTTGCGGCGCGCCCACTGATACAGCGAGCTCGGCTGGACGTAGTGCTGGACCTCGGGACGAATCGTGTCCCGCAATCGCTGGGTGTGCCTCTGGGTCCAGCGAAAGCCTTTGCCGAGAAACAGCTTGTGGCGACTGAGCGGGATCTTGTCGGCGCGCAGCCGATAGGTGGGCAGTCGGCGCATATTGCGCTGATAGCGCATGACCCGCCAAGCCTGGCGGGCGCGCATCACACCGATCACCGCCAGCGCCGAGCCGGCGCTGTAGGCGACACCCGGCGGCATCATCAAGGCCCAGGGGGCCAGCACGGCGATGGCCGCCGTGGCAAACGCCACCAAGGTCGACCACAACTCGACCGGCGGGCGCAGCAAGGCCTCGATAGGATGCCGGCTCACTGCTCGATGCCTTGTGGCGTTATTAGCACCGGATAGGTTGAGATACCCAAGGCGGTCGCGATATCCGCCGCGGATGCCGGCAGGATGGGCAGCCCGCCAGCCAACCGGGAGATGGCCCGTAAGTCCTCCTGTGTCTCCGCCTGCACCAGCATGCCGACCGCACCGATCTCCTGGAGGCGTTCCCGGTATTCAACCAGCCACTGCCGCGATCGGTCATCGGAACCAATGAGAAAGAACGGACGAGAGAACGGCCTGTCGTGCGACCTGGCCGGTACCGGTCCGGGACTCAAACCGGGAGAGCGAATCGGTAACAGCGTTTGAATGTCGGCGGCGCCGAGCCTGGGCCTATTCGGCACTCCGGTCACCGACGGCGGATTGATGGCCGGCTCGGTGCGGTCGATGATATCGAGGTACGGTGCCAGCGGCCGCGTATCGCCGCTGTCGTAGATCACCGTGACTTCCGACCAGGCCGGTACCGGTGTCAGCGCCATGCCGATCAACATCACACCGTACCGTATGTATTGGAAGAATCTAGTCATCGGACTGCACTACCCGTTTGCGGCCAACCGCTGCCAGTGGCCAACCACCCGCGACCGGTAGCGTTCCGCGCGCGCCGTATCCGCGGGAGCGTGGTAACAACCGACGCCCGCCCACCAGTCACGCCGCTGCTCGAAACACTGCCGCAAGATCACCGCCCCCACGCGCAAGTTGTAGTACGGGTCCAATGCCTGCCAGGTGTCTCCCAGTTTGTCCTTGTGGTACCGCCAGTTCACTTGCATCAAACCGATATCGATGGACCGCTCGCCGCGCGCGATAAATGTGTTCAGCGCCTCCCATGCCGCCTCGCGGGACGGGTAGACATGACCGCGGCCGGCGACATTGAGTGTCCAGGGCCAGGGGCGGCGCACACCGTCATCGTTCGAGCCCACGCCGCTTTCCGTCATGGCGATGGCATACAGCACTGTGTAGGGAATCCCGTATTCGGCGGCGACGACGCGGTATCCTTCGGGAACGGATGCCGCACACCAGCCGGCGGTCGGCCAGACGATCCCCAACACGATGCCCAGCAAGATGATTTGCCCTCGCGCCGGGCACATGGTCACAGCTCCGAAGCGCGCAGCGCGGATAGGTCCTCGCCCCGTCGACGCAGCAGATACGGAATCTCACCCTTGCCCTGGGTGAGCCGCTCCAGCGAACCGGCCTCATGGTTGAGGGTGACGCGGCGATTGCGCACCCACGCCGGATCGATCCCACGATCGACCGCCCAAGCCCTGACCGCCTGGTCATCGCCGGGCTTCACGCCGGCGACATAGAGATCGATACCGGCCACCTCATCGATCCGCTTGAGCAACTTGCCCAGCAGGGCATCACAGGCGGGGCAATCTGGGCGGGTGAAGAACAGCACACGATCACCCGGCAACAAGGCACTGGTGTTACTGCTGTGCGCGGGCAGGCGGCTGACATCGATGAGTTGCTCATTCGGATACAAACGCTTGCCGGCTTCAGCGTAGGCGTGTTGGAAGGCCAGGATGCGATCCACGTCCTCGCGCATGGCGCGGGCCCAAAGCTCGGCGTACCGACGACGCTCATCCTCGTCGCGCGCGTGGATGCCCAACACTTCGATGGGGGAGATGGTCGGCGGGCTGATACTGCCACGTATGCCTTGCATCAATAGTTTGTAGCGTTGCCATTCGGTCTCCGACAGGCCCCAGGCACGTGAACGCGCCAGCTCCGACGGCGTCAACGTATTCCTGGCCGTCGCCGACACACCGATGTCGGTTTCGTTCGCCTGTGTGCCGGAGACCTCCACGGCGAACACCGGCGCTGCGAATACCAGCGCCAGGATCACGCCCATCCACCGCGCGCGACTACTCATCGGTGCACGCGCCGTCGCAGTCACTAGCGGATTCCGTCGCAACATTGATCTCCCGCGCACGGGCGCGGGACAGATCCCGATAGATCACGTCGTGCCGGTTCAGCATGCAGTCCTGCAGCTGCGCCGGGTCATCATCCCCTGATGCGTGTACATCATCGGGTCCATCCGGCAATGCATTCACCACGGCCGGCACTTCCACGGTCGTCGGATCACCCTCCATTCCTTCATGAGTTGCCGACCCCAGCGAGAAGGCCCCGAACAACAATAAAATGGCAACGAATATTTCCATCAACTTTACCTCCGGATCGAAGTGGAATAGTCCTGACCTTCGGGACCACGAAACGCAACCTGGTTCTTGGGCCGATCGATGTGCGTGACTTGCCAACCGGACTGCTGCTCACCTTCACGCAGGAAAGCGACCTGTCCGTTCTTGGACACGGCGACATAGACGGCATCGTCCCACAGGTCGATGGCGTCGATGAGAAACGGCGGGACGCTGGTCGCCGGCTTTTGTTGTGCCGCCACCTTTTTGTTCCGGGCGATCTTGAGGTCGCGCACGTCATCGGCAATGGCTTGGAGCTGGGTTTGCGCATCGGTGATGCGTTGCTTGAGTTCGTCGTTGCCTTTGCGCAGCTCGGTGATCGACTCATGAATCGTGCTCATGCTGGCAACCAAACCCGACAGTTCGCGCTTCGCACTCGATTGCTCGGTCCTCAAGGATTCGAACCACTGATTGATCTGATCGGACACGCCATCGATGGCGCGCATGATCGTCTCGGAGGCGACGGACGCCAGCGGTGAGTTGTCATCGACCCTGTCCACGCCTCTCGGATTCGTCGCGCTTTCCGGGATCGTCGGCGCGGCATGGTCTGTCGTAGCCGTTCCGCTGTGCAGGGTGTCGATCTGACCGCGCAACATCACGACTGCGCCGATCGTTATCACACTGACGAGGGCGGCGATCAGCAGCGTTTTTCGCGATGAGCGTTTCGGCTTTCTCTGTTCGGCACTCTCCACACGAGCGGTATCCTGCTCCGAGTCATGCGACCGCACGGACAATTTCTCATTCTCCATTTTGCTGACCCTCCGGCTTCATACTGCTGGCTTGCTGCGTGACACGCCCCGTCGCCGTGCACAACTCGAAAGAGATCAGCCGATGCACCGGATCGTGAATGAGACGAAATACTGGTCCCACCAGTGTCTCTAAGGCTTGCGTCAACGTGATCGGACCAAGATGGCGGTGCACGGCCGGCAACGGCAGCATCAACAGGTCAGCGGTTTCCGGTCCTGTTGCAGGCCCGGTGACGAGGCGGTAACCGCTTCGCTGGAGCAGGTATTGCACGGCCTCGCCCACCGTCACGATACGTTCCGGAAACGACACCGTGATGATCGTCGCCAACAGGTTGGCCTGTGCCTCTGTCGGTGTGGCGGAAAGCAATGAATACCGCCCTACCTGGACATCATTCGCCTGCAGGTTCACGCTGCCCACGAGACAGATACCGGCGAGACAGATGGCGGTTGCCGCGACCGGATGGGTGGGATGGAAAATGGATCTCTTCATGAATTCGGCCTCGGTGGTTCTAACCAGGCCGGCATCATGACGAAGCGTCCTCCACACAGGGAACGAAAAATCCATCCAACTATTTGCGCCGTTTCCTGTGTCCCACTCAGCGCCCTAAGTACACCGAAGTGATCTGCTCGCGTTCATGCCCGAGTTCCCGACTGATGGTCTGCCGCGCGTGTCGGTCCATCACCTTCTGCCCGGGGCTGAGCGCCCGCGTCACCGGCCCGCCGGCGGCCGGCGCCTTCCACCCGGTCAGCTCTTCGTAACGCCGCTGCGCATACGCGTGGCGCAAACCATGCATTTTCGAGAGGCCGGCATTGGCCGTGTGCCGTTCGTAGGTGCGCAGCTGCTGCACGTAGTTCCGATCCGTTGGTATGAGGGAACCGCCTGCGGCAAGCCGACGCGCGCGATCCAACACGGCGCGCTGTTCATCGCTGCGTACCGGTACGTCGCGTTCCTTGCCGCCTTTGGTCCAACTGGCCTTCAGCGTGATGCGGTCACCGCGGTCGGCGTAACCGGGACTGAACTTGATCGCCTCTTCACGGCGCAGGCCGAAGGCCTGCTGCAATTCGAGGCTCATCCGCACGAACGGATCACGTACCTTGTCGAGGTCCGGCGCGCCCAGCGACTTTGCTTTCGACCCATGGGTCACGAACTGCCGATCCGGGATCCCGTAGTGGTCGTTCGATCGGGCTACGACATTCTGCTTGTCCACCTTCTGCGCCCACCAACGCAAGACCGCCATCCGATTCTTGATCGTGCCGACGCTGAGTGCCTGCGCCAGCCAATCCTTGACCAGCGCCTCGACATGCTTTGGTTTCAACGAGCGCGCGTTCATGCCACGAAAACCCAACGCATCCAGCTGATTTGCGATGAGCATCAAGTGATGCATACGCTTCGCTTGTGTGGAATAGCTGCCGTCGCGGTTGCGATGACAGAGTTGTTTGAGTTGGTAGTTCAGATCTCTCACGGTGCAATCTCTATCTGGTAAGTGTTTATGACCACCCGGTAGCCGTAGCTAACTGGGCTCGCTTTCGCGAAACGGTCAGGGACACCACTCCCATTCGACCTGAGTATGCCTGGTCTCAGGCAACGCCGGTTTCCCCTTATGGGTAATGGCCCGGCGCTGGCCAACCTGCCCGATCTCGGGCGTTCTCTCAGTGTGGTTTCATCACATCACCTCCTTTCAATTGTGCGGACTCAGTCCGCGGGTTTATGAAAAATGAGCGTCGACGGGATCGCCCTGAGTGGGATCATCAGGCGCGACCGTCTCGGCTCGTCGGGTAAAAACAGGCTTGCGCCTACGTGAAGGGCGGACCTTGCGGTCCGTGTTGGCTGGAAGATGGACCAACGGCGAATAGCCGCAGCGCGTTGCATGGTCCGGATGCGCTTGTTTGCCACTGTACCCGCAGTGGCCACGGTTAAATTCAATAGATCTTCGTTTCGAGGGCGCAGTATAGGAACACATCATCCCGCTGTAATCCCGAAATTCGATCGCAAGCCCGCGCCATTCCCGGGACCGCCGCCCTCGTCACTACCCCGCTGCGCTCGCTAGTGACGAGGGCGACTTCGCTGCAATCCAAGCGACCCGCCAGGCTCACGCCTGGCATGTCGCTTGGAATTGATGATCGGTGCGGGCTTTCAGAGCAGATTGGCCTGACCACAGGGGTCCACAGGCGCCGCTGTACGCGGCCCCGCCCTTGGCTGCGCGAGTGTGAGGCTCGCTACGCCGTGGCGGACAAGGCCTGTGGACTCTGTGGACAGCCTCAATACGGGTGGGTAGGTCGGTCGGCGAAGAGGGAAGCGATGGTGTGCTACCAAGCACAGAGATCGGGGTGGTTACAGTGTAACCACCCGTCCGTTAGCTATGAACAGGTCTTCTCGGGCGCAGTCTAACCGGCGTTCAACCGGGCCTGAAACTCGCCCACTACCACCAGGATCTCATCGAATGTCGGTACATCGCCATAAAACATCTCTTGCCGCATCCCTTCGTATTCGGCCTGCCAGTCTGGCCGGTCGGCTTCCGCTGGCAATAACCGCAACTGGCCGGGATTCAGCGTCGAGTAATCGACCCAGGTATGGCGGAAAAAGATCTGGCGGTGGGCGGCAACCCGATCGAACAGATCGAGATCCCGTGCAGATTCATCGCCGATGCCAGCGAGGATCAGCCGATAAAGGTCATAGTAGTGGCGGGCCATGGCTTCTCCGCGCCGCTTGGCTTCCGGCCGGAAGGTTTCCTCGTGCAGGAGCATTGCCTTCTCCCAGAAAGTCCGTCTTGGCATGACCGAGCGGACACGCGCCCCCGGCTCCGACAGCAAATCCGGAAAGGCGTCGCTGATATAGGGTCTGATATTGATCGATTCGGCAGGGTCCGTATCCGAGCGTGCGCCCATCTCGATCTTGACAGCACGTCGGAGATAGGCGGCCTGTTCCGGAAAGGCTGTCGGATACACCAGCAGCAAGGTCTGCCCATCGGGATCGTCGGGATCGGGCTCGAGCGCCCATTCGAGATCCCCCGGCAGTTCCGATGAGATCGCTTCGATCAGTGCTGGCTGTATCTTGTCCCTGATCGTCTGCTGACAGGCTTCTTTCAGCGCCTTGAGGCGCTTTGTCGTCTGTTTCTTGCTGGGCGCCGTTTGCGGCGCATTGCCTCCTCCAAAGCCCAGGACACCCCGGTCGATGACGATGTCGATATCTTCGGAAAAGCGTTCGATAAGGTTCCAGCACTTGGACAGTGACGTACCGCCCTTGAACGACAGGTGTTCGCCCCATTCGGGTAACTCGAACAGCTTGCGCAAGGTCCAGCACACCCAGAAGTCCTTTTCGACGGCGATCTCGAACAGGTTCAGTCGCGCGCCAGCTTCCGTACAGACCAACCGGCGGCGTTCTACCGGCAGTTCGATGAATTCTTTCATGCGGCGTTTTTCTTGTCTGAAAGAGTGCGAATGATATCGGCGATCCAGGCGGGAGCATATCGAATATCCTTCGTCAGTTGCTTGCGTGCCGCGTCATCGAGCTTATGATCGAGCCGCTTGATGATCTGCTGATCGACATTCTTCTGACCGAAGTGGCGCAGGGCCTGAATGACCAGTCCACTGACCTTCCCCGCCGTGGCCATATTGCGGGGCGTGGTATGCTTCAAGAGGATCTGGCGCTTGCCAACCTGGACGGTCCGCGTACGACCATCCGTGAGATAAACGACCTTCATGGGAACTTGGGTAGAGAGCCCAAGGAGATTGGCGGCATAGGCTCCGGAGGGCTGCAAACGGGTGGCGTCACGGCCGGCCAGGGCGCGCGCAATCTCATCCGTTGCCGGCTGCAACGGGCCCAGCTGCGGGTCGGTTTTCGGGTAGTCATAGAGCCCCCGGGCGAGCTGGCGGATAAGGCCGCTGTCCCGGTGTCGCATCAGGGCGAGATCGATCGCACGGCGGGTTCCGAGATCCGTGAAGCTATCAGGCGTGAAGACCCAGCCCCGCTTGCGGGACTGAATCCGCCGGAGAATCTTGCTGTCAGTGCTGTCAATGTGCTTGCCCATATTTAATGAAAGAAATATATATACATTTTTCTTTCAAAAGTAAAGCGGCATGTAGGGCTGCGATCTGGACGCACACCCCTTTCCTATTGTTTTTACATGATAATTCTTGAATCGACAAGATTTGCCCCGCACGAGGCGGGGCATGGAAGTGACTACGCGTCGATGGGCCGGAATACCTCATCCAGATCGATGCGGGCTGGCTCGATCCATGGTTCGACGACATACGCTTTCGAGCGGCTGCCGTCGGATTGCGTGATGTCACACAGGTCTTCCGGCGCCTGCCCTTCGATATCGTAATCGATGACCGCGACCGCAGGCGCGGCCTCGAGCTGATCGGCAATCACCGCTTGCACGATGCCGCCTTCCATGACGACGGCAAGCCGCGAGCAGCGCGGACGTGGCTCGGGACGACCCGTCTCCGGACTCGCTCCAGATGCCTGAAGCGCCGCCTGGTAGGCCCGATCCAGATCCTCCCAGTCGACGCTGCCGCCCCGCGCTTCGCCGCGGCGGTAGGCCTCGATCAGCAGGCGGACAGCTTGAAAAGCCGCATCCCGGCGGCGAATCGCTTTGACACTGGCATCGGGTTCCGGCCAGTCGCCGCATACCTCGTCCTCCACGGTAAACTCAAGCGGAACACCGGCATCACCCTGTTCCTCGAAGTCATCGTAGAGCAGCGGTACGTCCGCCGAGTCTTGCCAGATATCGCCCTGGTCAAACATCTCACCGGCCTTGGCGATGGCAGCTTCCCGGCTTTCGGCATCGATGCCGACCATGACCCTGTGTTCGTAGGGCAAGGTGTATTGAATGATGTATCTCATGATGGTTCTCCTGTATTTGATCCGTTGGAGAGACCATCCCCCACCAGGGAGAAGATCTCCCCGATGGGGTTGGCTTGTACTCGAGTCATAGACCCGATTGAATTGAAATAACGCTGTTGAAAGGCTTTTCAGTCCTCATTAGGCAAAAGGATGGTGATCACGGGTTCACCCTGATCACCCGGGCCGACAATCAGTTTCAATGTCGTCAGCTCCGCCTTTGTCGACCGCCCATCGCGAGGTACCCGGTAGAGTTCAAACAGCAACCGGTCGCCGGAACCTGAGCGGGTTCGGATGGCGTGGGACGCCATGAAGAGCACATCCCACAAGCGGCCAGACTCGTCCTGATGAGCCTGCTTGTCGCTGTCGTCCTCTGACCAGGCCACGCAATCGGCCCAAGCAGCGGATGTCACGGCCACCGGCCATTTGAAACCGGCCTCCTGTGCCATGCTGCCTGCGTCGATCAGGACACCATCTTCGATGGCCTGGGCTCGGGTATAGGTTGAGATGACCTCACCGAAGAACGATTCAGTGCTGCGATCATTTGAAGAGTTGGACATGGTGTTCCTCCTGTTTGGAATTAACACCGGGTCACACCTCCTTCCCGGCCGGGAAAGAGGAAGCTTTCCCGGCTGGGGTTGTGAAAAATTACGAATGTCAGAGCAAGCCACGTTCCGCGAAAGACACGCTGTCACCCGCCGACACCACGAAGTGGTCGAGCACGCGCACATCGACCAGTGCCAGCGCCTCTTTCAGCCGGCGGGTGAGCATTTCATCCGCACGGCTGGGCTCCGCGACTCCGGAGGGGTGATTGTGGAAAAAGACCATGGCGGCCGCGTTCACCTCCATGGCGTGTTGCACGACGACGCGCGGATGAACCGAAGCACCGTCGATGGTGCCCTGAAACAACTCACGCACAGCAATGATCCGATGCCGGTTATCCAGAAACAGACATCCGAATACCTCGTTGCGGTAGTCGGCCAGGCGCAGACGCAGAAAATCTCGTGTCTCGACTGGACTGCTCAAGGTTCTCCCGGCGCGATGCTTGATCGCCAACACCTTCATCGCCAACATCATCACTGATTGCTTCTCCACGTCGTTGAGCTCCGACGGCTTCAGACCGGCGAACCGGTCGTCCGTGTTCTTCATGACTGATCTCCTCGAATAGACCGGGAGACCAGACCCGCGGGGGGATGATCCCCCGATGGGTTGAAAGGTGGCCGGGTAACTCAGTTACCCGGCCGGATGTTGATTTACGCAGCGCTCTCTTGCTCCGTGAAGAACGGCTGGCCGTCGACCTTGGCCCATGACACGCGAAGCAGTCGGGCCTTCAGGCTGACACCGGTCTCGCCGGCCTTGTCACCGTTCTTGAAGGTGAAGGGCTCCGCATACAGATCACTGAGCGTGAATCCGATGAGCACCTTCAACTTGCCCTCCACGGCCGATTTGAGTTGGCGCACGACTTCCTGCGCCTTCTTGCCGGACACGGGACACTCGAAATGCGTGTACTGGACGTCGTCGACACTGCCGCGAAGGGCAGCGATGGTGACACTCAGAAAGGGGGTCCCCTCTTCCGGTGACACTTCCCGGACACGGTTGAGATAACCGATGCCGTTGGTGTGAAGATCGAAATACTTGGTACTTTCGTTGTTGGACATAGCGCTTACTCCTTCAGGTTGGTTTCATCCGGAGCAAGCGCGACCCTGGCGGGAAGGCTTACCCGGCAGGGTTGGTGAAAAACGGAAACGATTGTGTTTCCTTGAAGCTCGACCGAGGCTTTCGCCACGGCGCCTGTTGCACGATCCTAAGGCGCCTTGTTTGTCACTGAGACCGCAGTGACCACGTATAAAACCGGTCAGGCAACGTCCGACTCTTCACAGACGTATTGCAGATACTTCAACATCCCGCGCGCGTTGGCGAAGGCCGGGTGTTCGGCGATGGCCTGGTTGGGAAACCAATCGGCGATATGTTCCACCAAGGCAACGGTGCCACCGCCGACGAACACTATCCGGTCCAGTTCCACGCCCAGCCCGAGTTGGCGACGGCTCTCGGCATAGAGCCGTTCCACCAGCTCCCGCTTGGCGGCGTCCACCAGTGCCGCGACATCGTGATCCTTGCCGTGCAAACGTACGACGCCGCGTTCGACGGCCGATGACACCAGCTGCTCGCCCACGTTCTCGAGGTCGAAGCGTTCCTGGATGCCGTTGGCCACCTGCTGTTTCACGTCCAACATGCCGCCCTGTAAGGAACCCGACGATGCGTGAACGACGCCCTGGTCCTTCACGACCACGTAGTCGGTGGTGCGCCCGCCGATGTCCACGATGGCGATCGGCACCGACAAGCGCGCTTCATCAAGAATGACATCATTGGCTTGGGTGACGATGACGTAGTCGTACCACGCGGCCAGCGCCTCCGGGATCACCTCGTGGAACGCGATCGCGGCCGGCAGCCGCTCCGACTTCGGTTGCACCGCCTGCTTCAAGCTGAGGCGCTTCCTCTCGATGGTGTCGCGACGCTGCTCACCGTTCTTCTTGTAGAAGGCGCTGACGGGGAGTCCGGAGACCGCATGAATGGAGCGGCCGGACAGCCCGGCTTCCTGGAGGGCATGCTGTACGATGACGCGGTTCAGTCCCGAGGTGGGATAGCCCTCGAAATGCGTGGGCGCACCGTCGACGGCGCCCACCGCATACATCGCCCCTTCGGTTTCGTACTCGAAGATGCGCTGCCGGCCGTTATCGATCCAAGTGACGCCGGACTTGCCGACCCTGGCCCGCGAGGGAATGGCGATCAGCCTGCCATCCGGCAGGGCCACCTTCGTAAAGGCATACCCGTCATCGAGACCGACTTGGATGGGCGACACCGTATTGGATTCTGTCATCATTTCTCCTCCGTTCTTGTCTCGTCTTTTATGCAACCAGCCTCAACCGATCACCTTTCTCAAGCCGGCGAAGGGCTTAGCCTGACCCGCTGCGGTGTTCACTTCGACCGCCGCCGGCGTCGCCGCGGTCTCGATGACGCGTGGAGCCGATGGTTGCGCCAACCAGGCGGCAAACGCGGTTCGCGGTTGCCTCGTTGACACGCCTTGGCCTTGTGGTGGTCTCATCGGTTGCGGAACAACCTCGTCCTGTACCACCCGCAACGATTGGCATTCCTGGCGAAAGCCCTGCACCAGGAGCCCGCGCAGCCACTCTTGACGCCGGACTTCCGGAATTCGCTCCAGCCGGTTCAGGATCAGGGCCTCAAACGCCACCCGCGGGTCGAGCAGAAGTGCGATACGTTTGCCTGCTGTCGCCTTAGTCATACGGCTTCGGCCCTACCGGCATTAACCATGTCGTCGCAGTAGTATGGCGGGCGACGCGTTGCATACCAGCGAAAACTAGGTGCTAACCTCGTCGTCGTTTCCCACGGCGATACCCGCTCTTGGTGCGGCATCAACGGGCTTGAGACGGATGTGCTTGGCCGCCTCTTCGGGGAATCGGACTTTGCGGGGTACCAGTGGTGCCTGGTGTGCTCTGTTCAATACGTCTTCCGGGACTTCGCCCATGAGCTGGCTGGCGCGACTCGCGTTGGCGGTGCCTTGTTGGAGTGCCGCGCGATCGACGTTGAGGAAGTGATAACCTTGCGGTACCGCGAACGCGCCGCGGATCTTGCGCGCACCCGCATTGAGTGAGCCTTCCATCGCGGCCCCGGTCAACACTCCCACATGGTGGGCGGTCAACAACGTGCGCACAAACCTGTCGTACTCGGCGATCAGTTGTGCGCCTCGATAGGCGTATGGGTTGGCGAACTGGAGCGCGATCCGGTATGGCTTCATCGACTCCGCCACGGCCACTTCCAGGGCGGTGAGCTGTTCGAGCTGCGCGTCTAACGCCGCCTGGTCGTTCTTGATCAGGTCACGCACCCGTTCCAGCGCCTCGTGCACCTTGACCAGCCACCAATCGGCGTAGGGATCGTCATTGCGTGCCGCTTGCCAGATCACACGCAGCCGATCGGCAAATCCCACTAGCCCGATGATCGCCGGTTTATCGGCGTTGCCGTTGCGCCCCCGGATCAGCCGTTGCGCCTGCCGGGTCTGGACCGTCAGCCACACCTGCCCACGCAGCGCACCCGGCCCGGCATCGACGCTCGCGTCTTCCGGGTGGTTCTGTTGTTCTGGGTCTGACTTACCGGAACTCATGTGGCATATCCTTCATCCTGGTGAATGAGTCGCCCATCAATCCATGACGAGAGCCGGCCGACAAGGAATTATTCCCGCACGGTTCGGCGTGGTTGACGCCGAGACACAATAACCGGGGAGAGAGTGCTGAGAGTGGTTACACTGTAACCACTGCATTTCGGGTATCGGTCAGTCCGACTCGTCGTCGGTCTGTGGACGCGCCGGCAGGTTGAGCGATTTGCGTAGCTCGGCGAGCTGTTGTTGACCTGAGGCGCTGGAACTATCGCGACGCTTCACTTCCGCCAGGCTTTGCTCCTGTTGCTTCAGGTACCTCAAGCGCGCCTTCTCCCGCTCGATGCGTTCGTCATGCACCTTGATGCCGAGGTTCGGCACGAACTCACCCTTGTTCGCGGCGCGACATAAGAAGTGCAGGAAGCGCATTTCGTCGTACACCGGCTTCATGCCCTTCTGTTCCGAACGAAACCGGCCTTCCAGCTCATCGAGGATGGGCTGACGTGCAGTTTCGGAAACGGATTTCAAATAACGATCCGCGAGCTCGCGCTGGTTGTCAGAGAGACGCTTGGGGTAGATCAGGGACGGCTCCCCCTCTGCGTGGCCGCTAATTATTTTCTCTTCAGCGGGTTCTGTAGTAGTAGTTTTATTTATATAACTACTACAACTACTCGACTTTGAATTTTGTGGGTTCGAAATTTGGAACCCTGTTTCATCCGCCTTTGAATTTTGGTCCCGGTGATCCGTACCGCCTTCCCCGACCACGTTGCGCAGACGGGTCATCACCTTTGCGCTGAATGCGAAATAACGCCGCGGTGAATCCTGCTGGATCGCCTCCGCCGCTTGCATGCGACGTTCGAGCGGATGGCCTTGGGCGCAGATATCGAGACCCTCCTGGATGTCCTCGTCGATGGTATCCAACACCCCCTTGGCGACCAGGCGCACCCGAGCATGATGATGCCCGAGCGACTGCTGCAGGAACTGCATATAGTCCGGGTCCAGGTGCAGGACGTCGACCAACGGCAAGGGTTCATCGTGCAACGCATAGACGTTGCCGCGGAAGCGGCCGCTCGCCTCCCGCAGCCGCGCACACAAGGTCAGCCAACGGGTGGCGCGCAGAATGGCGATAGCCCGGGAGATGGTCGATGTGGAGGAGACGTTGGTTTTCTTGGCCAGATACTCGTAACTGGGGAACGCCGTGCTGCCGCCGATCTCCTGGGCCTGCAGCATGATGACCATCCACACCAACTTGTCCACGGGTTCGAGCACGGGGTCTTGCACTACCAGCGTGGGGAACGCCTGATGGCGGTTGCCCATGAACAGCATGGTATCGGACTGCTTGGTACCCGATTCCTGTTGTACGCGTTCGATGGTCGCCTGTATCAGTGCATCCAGTGCGTGGGTCTCGGGCCGGAGTCCGCGAGAACCCTCATCCATCCGAACAGGCTCGCTCCACAGGGTCGTGACTGCTTCGACCCGTCAAGTCACCGTATTGATTCCAGCGTTGCGTCAAGTTCCATATGGCCCGCATCGAGATACCGGTTTCACGGTGGATGGCGAGATACTCGTTCGGTGCGAGCGGACCATCTTCTTCGTGTTCCGCCCGTTGGACCCAGGCGTTCCAGAGCTTGTGCGTGCTCGCTTCATCGGGTTCCGCCGGCCGGCCGACCGAGGGATCGACGGTGAGCATACGGCGCAGGCGCGTGTATTCGCGGGAGCCCAAGCCGAAGAGCGTTTGCATCATCTCCAACGGTGCGTCGGCGGCGATGAGCACTTGTTGCAGTTCCTCGGATTCGCGCTGACGCCGCAGATGCTCGATCATCGGCCAGTACACGTCCCGATTGAGAACGATATCCAGGCAATGGGCGCGCAAGGATTCGACGCGATAGAGATCGGCCAGGTTCATCTCGCGCAACGCCTCGATTTCGCGCGGGCCGAAGTTCATGTTGCGCAGCGCGGCTTGATCCCCTTCGGCCAGGCAACGAATCGCGTACATCAGCACGGCCGTGATCAAATCGGATTCCTTGGTCCCGTCCATTGCGCCTACTCCCAGAGCCGGACCTGCGAGGCTTCCGACGAACGGTGAATGCGACGGTAGGTGTCCATCAGGTTGAGCAGGTCCTGCCAGTCCTGCTCGCCGAGTTGGCGCCACAGCCGATAGCCGGTATGCCCCGGATCCAGCGTCCAGACGCTGTTGAAGAGCAGGCCGGCATCCTGGTTCTCGAGCGCCTTGCGCAGGATCGAGTCGTCAGACAAGGTGGCGATGACGGCATCCAGTGGCGCCACGGTCATCTCCGCGCAAGCCGCCAGGTGCCACCACAACATGGAGACCTGTCCGAGCGTTTCGGCGTCCAACTGATCGGCCAACGACGAATCCGGTACGTCACGGAGGATGAACCCGAGTCCCTTGCCGGACAGCGGCGCGACCAGGCCGCTGATGCCGTTGCGCTGCGCAAGGCGTGCGGCCAGTGTCCAGGCCCGAGCACGCAATGATTTGAGGTCCGTGGCACCGGGTTGGCTGAGCGTGATCGCACTCTCGATAGAATCCGCCTCTGACTCGATCGGGTTATCCGGCAGCTCCTCTGAGTTTTCCTCCGATGCATCGGGCGCGATGACAAGCAATGGTCGTTGCGGTGGAGACACTTTGCCCTTGGATTGCGTCTCCGCGTTGTTACCGCGTGAGTCACCAGGCGTCTTGTCGTCGGCAACACTTTTTACTTTTGCCGTAATGGCATTAGAAGAAGATGCTCTTTCTTCTGGTGTATCCGCATCATGGTCGTTCTCAAGGATTGGGGTTTCGATCTCGCGTCCTAAGAGCTGCGCGTCCAGTTCAACGCGAATGGCCTGGATACTCACCTCGAGCTCTTCCGCAATCTCAATCTCAATGGCATTGCGTAACAGTTCGAGATCCCACTCGGGACCGTCGTATCGTTCACATAATGCGCTAAACACCGCATCGAAGGATTCGTCATCACCCAGCTTGCGCTTTTTCCAGAGGGCGCGCGCCGCCCTCTCCAGCGCGCGAATCCGCTCCACCTGCGGTCGGCCGAGACCCGACTTCAGCGACTGGGGAATCACCGGGAGCAAGGTGTGAACAGCGTAGCCCATCTGGGAGATCAGCCCGTGACTCAAGCTGTAGCCGCGATCTCGAAGTATCGTCTCGAGGCGTCGCTGCGAAAGGCTGTCGTTGCCCATTTCCTCTTCGAGAAGTTGTTTGGCTTCGAAGACGGCCTGCGCCTTGTCGATGAAACTCAGTCCACCGCGCAGATCGTTTTCCCTTAAATGTGCCAGCAGCACATCCGACTCTTCACGCCACGGCTTGAACAGGCAATCGACCCACAGGAATCGCTCGTCGCCCGTTTCCTGGTACAACGCCTGCAGGATGTGCAGTCGCGTGTTGCCGCCGGCGCCGACGACGTGGTCGGTTTCGCCGGGTCGACACGTGACCACCAAGGGCTGATCCATGCCATTGGCACGGATGGAGGCCTTGATGCGATCGTATTCCGGATTCTTGCTGCGACGCGGATTGCGTTCATAGGACTTGATACGACGCACATCCAGCTTTACCGTCGTGGCCGCGTCAGGAGTACCCGGTTCCTTCATGGCGCTAGAGTCTTGGCTAGCCATTGGCGGTACCCTATAGGAAAGCCAGATTGGATAGCATTCCCCGCGCAAGCGACGCGATAGTGGGATCTTTACATGCGATGTCGCAAACATGATTCAAATACGGTTGGTTGCCACTGCACAGTTCGATTTTCACCACTTTCTCCTTCATGAATTTCTTCCCTGCGGATGTTAGTGGCTTGGACAAAAATAAACGTCTCCGAAAGCACGCCCCTCTAGAGTCGCTTTCCTGCTTTATTAGTAACGCTGCGAGCGGTATGTGTGAACTAGACGGTTGGAAGGACGGCTCGTACCGAAAAATACGCGGAAAAGCCGCTGCTGGATCCGGGGTTTCGACCTAATTCCCTTGTGACCAAGCCAATACAATCATTGCATCGAAAACGATGACGCCATGGAACAAGTATGAATCAGATTGAAATACTACTGGATGCGATCAACAACCTTTCCCCGCGTATCCCGATTACGGTGGACTTATGGACGGTGAAAGAGATCGCCGCTTATTTGAAGCGCTCCGAAGCGGTCGTTCGTGACCGCATCACTGCTCTCCCCGGGTTTCCCCAGGCCATCAGGTTGCCAGTCGCCGGCAGTAAACGCCGCGGGCAACCCTTGTGGAAGGCCAAGGAAGTGATCGCCTGGACTGAGAAACACCAGGAAAATCGAGTCGCCTAATCGAGCTTATCGGACAGGTCCTTCACTGAAGGAGCGAAATAGACGTTCTGCAATACCCGAAGATCACGGTGCCCGCTGATCCGGGCCAACTCCATCACACCAAAGACTTTCGACAGACGTGTCAAGGCCTCACCGTGCGTGTGAGCTTGGCGTACTTCAAGAAGTATCTGTAATCACCGCCGCTCATCGACAAGCACCGGCGCGCTTTCAATGACGAAAGCCCGCACCTGTCTGCCCGCTTTTCCGGGTTTTTCTCGCACGAGCCGCCGTTAGTATGAACTGTGTATCAAAGCACTGTGGAGCACGTGAATTCATGAGGCAACCGACAATCGCACACCACCCCCACTTCGGGTAGTCATCGCGTATGCCTGAGCATCACGCAATCCGAATCGAAAGAAAACCAGCGGTGTTGAATCGAACCGGGATGAGTCACGCGACCCTCTATCGTCGAATCAGTGAAGGCTTGTTCCCTCCTGGAGTTTCCCTTGGTAATCGTTCTGTCGGCTGGCTGGCCCATGAAGTGGATACCATGTTAAATGCATTTGCCTCAGGAAAAACAACAGAGGAACTTCAAGCCGTGGTAAAACTTCTCATTGAAAAACGGCAGAATCTGGCAGCTTGAATGATTGTTTGTCACAAATTAGCTGCTTGAGCTCAGACTCGAGCGACCCCAACCTAGTCAGATGAGGTCGCGCGCCCTATCCGTCTGACAGTGGCTCAGAACGGCCAGCTCCTGCCATCCAATTCAAAGCGACGAACGGCAGGTTAAAAAACAGTCGTTTATATACAGACCATGATAGTTGGCATACGACCCTTTCCTGCTATTCGATGAATTCAATTCAGAAACGGGCCAAGCGCTCCAGGTTTTCTACGCTCTCCAGTCCCTCCTGATGTAGTTTATAGCGGATTATCCAGGGGCCGATCAGAGGCGGCACCCAGAATGCGGGTTCGAGACGTGTCGTGAATTGCAGGTGTGTCCCGCCGTTTTCCTCCTGTAATACCCAGTGTGCGTCGCCAAAGCGGAAGTTGCTTACCTCCGGCACAATCGCTGCCACAATTTCACCGTTGCTGCGTTGTTCCACATCCCAAACCTGTATCAGGCGCTTACAGAAGAAAGCAACACAAGCCTCGATTACACTGCGGACCCGGTGATGAGCCGGGCTGTAGGTTTCGATGATCGCACTTTCCTTTACTGCGGGGTTCACTTGTTCGAGGTGGTTGTAGGCGGTCAGCAGGCGGTGTACGTCTGGCACCGGTGCAGTAATCCGAGCGTCCAGTTCCGGCGTGTAAAGCCCCGACTGATGAGTAACCTTCGCTTTCAACACTTCACCGGCATCGGCCATACTGACCACGACTAAGCCAACCAGTAGCAGGCTAATCTTGGTGGTGAGACGTGATTCAGTTTGAATAACCATCGGACATCGGTATTAGTAAAAACCCACCAAACGAAGCCTTTCACTTGTCATCTATTCAGGCTCCAGATCAGGTATCCCCGCATCCACTGACACCAATCTGCGATACAGCAGCGGCACTACAAATACTGTAAAGACGGCTGAACTGGCTGCACCGAAGATCAGACTGATTGCCAGACCACCGATTACGGCATCCGGCACCATGATTGCCGTGCCGAATATAATCGCCAGGGTCGTTAGTAAAATTGGCCGAAGACGAACGGTACCGGCCTCACAAATGGCTTCTTCGAGAGAATATCCCTCCTTCTGATAGGCCTGAATGAAGTCGATGATCAGCAGCGAGTTTCGTACCACTACACCGGCCAGGGCAATCACACCGATCATGGAGGCGGCCGAGAACGTCACGCCCAGGATCCAGTGCCCTGGAAAAACACCGATCATTGCCAACGGAATCGATACCATGGCCAGTATCGGTAGACGGAACGAGCGATAGTATCCGACCAGCAACAGATAAATAGCCGCCAGTGCCAACAGTAAAGCGATCCCCATATCCCGAAAGGCGTCCAGGGTCAGCCGTAATTCACCTTCCCAAAGCAGCTTGTAGCCTTCCAGTGTATTGGGACGGTCGGAATTGAAACGAAGATTGGCAGTCGTCAGGTTCCCGTCTTCGCCGAGATCACGGCCATCCAGACGTTTATCCAGATCCAGAATCGCATACACCGGCGCACTGTCCCTGAGTTCCCCACCCACATACTCGACGCGTTCCGTGTCTTTATGAAAGATCGGACGGGGGTATTCAGCTATCTCAATCTTCGTCAACTCGGATAGCGGGACATGTTGCCCCTGATCATTGCTTATCCCTACACGCTCCAACTGGTCCGGTTCAATCCGTTGCTGGCGGGGGACCTGAAATCGAATCGGCACCGGTTGGCGCTCACCGTCAATGTGTGCGTAACCGAGTGTCTCTCCCGGCATCAATTGCGCCAGACTCGCAGTGACTTGTGCCGTGCTGATCCCCGATAACGCGGACTTTTCACGGTCGACGGCAATACGATATTCCATGATGTCCGTGGGTACGCTGGTAAAGACTTCAGCCATATCGAACGTGGAGCCAAACTCACCCTCGATATCCTTAGCCAGTTTTTCCAGTACTTTCCGGTTTGCGCCATAAATCTCGGCAAATACCGTAGCGCGAACCGGGGGCCCCGGCGGGTCTTCAACCAACTGAACCACGGCGTCAGGGTAGTCTTTTACCACTGCCTTAATTGCTGGGCGCAACTGGTGAACAATTTCTATCGAGGCAATATCCCGTGTGGTCTTATCCGTCAGATTAACGCGGATCTCTGCATACTGCGGTCCAATGCGGGAACCGCTGCCGCGTAACTGTCCGTTGAAATCGATGACCGAGGGCGTCCCGACATAACTCTCGATGTTCTGTACTTCGAGATGGCGTACCAGGACGGCCTCAATGTCGCGCGCGATGCGGTCAGTGTCTTCCAGCGGCGTATTGTCTGCCATCCGCAGACTGACCAGGAAGGTGTTTTTATCGGCCTTTGGGAGAAAGGCCAGTGGAACCCCCATCATCGAGGTCGCGCCGGAGACACCCTGTGGACGTATGAACTGCCAGGCAGGCTGCAACAGCGAAAGTACCAGCAGCAGACCCACCACTGCATAAAAAGCATGGCGCTTCCTTTTATGGGTGACGAGTGGCAGAAACAGTGCCCGGTAGCCCTTCTGTAGCCAATCTCTTGCTGGAGCCTCCTCACCCTGGTGATTGCCGACGGGCAACCAGCGCCGGATCATCCACGGTGTCACCGAGTAGGCAAGCAACAGCGATGCGATCATGGCAACAGGCAGATTGAAAGTCATGGGCCGGAAGTACTGACCCAGCATGCCCGTCACCAGCAGCAGCGAGAGAAAGACAACAACGACGGTAAAGGTCGCAAGTGTCGTGGGGTTGCCGATTTCGTTGGTGGCCAGTACGACACTGCGTGCTTTGGCATCACGCCCTGTATCTCGGGGCAGCATTGCGAAATGCCGGTGTGCATTCTCAATAACGACAATGGCGTCGTCGACCAGCATACCCAGCGAGAGAATGAGCGCATACAGGCTGATACGATTGAGGGTAGGTCCCGCAAGCATATCTGAACCCAACACCACCAGAATCACCAGTGGAATAGCCAGCAAGACAATGATGGCGGCGCGCCAGCCCAAAAATAAAAACAGCACGATAGTGACGGAACCGATCGCTATAAACATGTGCTCGACCAGCCGGTTAACGGTATGGTTGGCCTTCTCGCCGTCGTCACGCGTCACGGTGGCGTAGACATCCGGGGGCAGGATGCTGTGCTTGATTTGATCCAGACGACCTCTGAGTTCTCGGGTAAAAGGCACTGCATCAATCCCCGGACGTTTGGCGATAGCGATAGTGACCGCTGCCATTTCCTTGCCCAATGTGTTCAGTGAACGTGTATCAGCGACTCCAAACGCAAAGCGGGTATAGCGCCGGTGTTCGGCGGGCGGTCCGTCGATCACCTCGGCAACATCACGAAGATGTATCACCCTACCTTCGTTTTTACCGACCACCAAATCCTGTAGTTCGTGGCTGCTGTTCAAGTGACCCTCAAGCCGGATCTGCCGGTTTTCGCCTTCTATCACCTGTGCACCCAATGGCGAAGCTACGTTAGCCGTCTGCACCGCCACCTTGATTTGCTCCACCGGGATGGCGAAGGCCCGCAGGCGCTCCGGGTCGACCGCAATTCTGAGTTCGCGCTGACGCCCGCCCACAATATAATTGGCCCCGATTCCGGAAACACTGCGCAGGCGCTCCAGAACACGTTCAGCCATTCGATAGAGTTCGTAATCGGAGTACTGATCTGATGCCAGTGTCAGGGTGAACACGGGCACATCATCGACATCGATATTTTTTATCTTCGGCTCGCCAGCCTCCACCGGCAGTTCATCCTGATGCCGTAACACGTGGTCATATATCCTGACCAGGGCATCATCCTTATCTTCGCCAACCTCGAACTCTACCTGCACAACAGCCATCCCGGCGAGTGCTGTGCCATAGGTATGTTTTACGCCATCGATGGTACTCAGCAGTGTTTCCAGTGGTCTCAGGATCGCATGCTCGACTTCGAGCGGCTGAGCACCCGGGTAGGCCACCTGCACCTCGGCCGCTGGTACAACAATCTGTGGATTTTCCTCGCGTGGCGTGAAAACCAGGCCAAAACTGCCATATAGCAGGATGCCCAGAATCATTAGAATAACAAGACGGGATTCGACAAACGTCTGTGCCAGATGGCCCGCAATATTCAGTGATGAAGTCGCATCTTTTTCGCTCATCGCAGCGGCCGTCAATCAAATCTTGCTGCCGGTGGATCAGGAAGAACGCGGTCATCCGGCCGAAGACCCGCTAGGATGATTCGCTGGTCTTTCCATCGCGCCCCGGTTCTGACACTGACAAAGCGTGCGCCGTATTCCCGGCTGACAACAAAGACGCCCTCCACACCGGCTCGTGTCACCACACTGGTTTCAGGCACAGTGAGGTAGGTATCGTTTCCCGTGATAAACGAGACGCGCCCAAACATGCCCGGTATGAGATCAGCACGATCCGGTAACCTTACCTTCACTTTGCCGCTGCGAGTCGCCGGATCTGCTGACTGAACGGCTGCCATCAGCTCGCCTGTGATGGTCTGATCAAGGACATCCAGTTCGACGGTGACGGGTTGCCCCAGCTGGATATGGATAAGGATCTTTTCCGGCACGTGGGTCTCGAATTCCATCGACTCCAGCGATTCCAGCTGGAGGATGGGAGCACCCGGAAGCGACAGATCACCTACATTCAAGAGACGTTTGCTGACTTGAGCACTGGCCGGACTGGTAATCTGGATGTAGTCGAGGTCGGTGCGTTGGACATCCAGCGCTGCCTGCGCGTTATTCAATGCAGCCCTGGCCTGCTTCTGGCGCAAGACAGCCTTTCTCAACCGTTCTTTGGAGATAGATTCTGATTTGACCAGGGCCCGGTATTTCCTGACATCGTCTTCGGCGTCTTCCAGCTCCGCGCGCGCTGCGGCGACCGAGGCTTCGGCCTGTGCGATCGCGCGTTCAACCTTGGTCGGATCAATCTGCACCAGGCAGTCGCCTGCTTCGACCCAGTCACCTTCCTCGACTGCGATCACCTGTATGAATCCGCTGATGTTGGATGTCACCACGAATTCCTGACTGGAAACGACGCTGCCGGGTGACTGGTAGATGCGCGGAATCGCCGTCAATGCCACCTGGACACTGTGCAGGTTTGCGGTTTGCTCTCTAGTCTGGATATCTTCACCGGCATCAGGATCATTGCAGCCTCCCAGCATGGCCACCGCCACCAGAATCAGTAGAACGACTTGCGACCTCAAACGACTCATTTGCCGCATCCCCTCAATCCGTGAAGTAACAGTCGCGTCACATGCCGAGCTATAACAGTCGGCTTGTTGTGTTTTGCTTTACCTCCAGGGAAGAATCGGCGAATAGGCGCTGTTTCCAAGTGATATAAAATCAGACTGGCCATGGAAATGGCGAGCATGTGCGCATCACAGCTAGGCACCAGTTCACTGACCAGCGCCTCCATGGCGACAAAGGGTTCACGGAATACCTGCTCGGCCAGCAGCTTCAAACGGGTTTCATCACCATCCAGCAGCTCACGTTGCAGCAGTGCCCTGAAGTCCGGATCGTCACTCATCAATTTCGTGAAGGTCGCGACAAATTTCTCCAGGCGTTGTTCAGCCGTCCCCGTGGCTGACAGCGCTTTCTCGAAGCCCTCGGCCTTGTCTTCAAAGGCCTTTGCCATCGTTTGCAGATACAGCGCCTCTTTGTCCGGAAAATGGTGGTAGAGCGAAGCGGCGGTGACGCCAACTGTCTTGGCGATATCCCGCATGGACACACCTGCAAATCCCGATTGGGCAAACAATGGGATCGCCAGCTCCAGGATATGCGCCTTGCTTTTAGGGTTCTTGGGACGTGTCATAATTCACCCAGAGTGCGACGCAGACGCAACCCAGCGAGCGCTGCGTCATAGATTGCATTGTTGTTATTGGTATAGGTTGTGGTGCGCAGACGTTCTGCCTCCAAGACCTCCGTATGCGTGGCCATGCCAGCTTTAAAAAGGTTTACCGCCACCTTTAGATTTTCTTCAGCCTGGCTGACAGCTTGCTGTGTGACAGCAATACGTTCCCGGCTTTCATTCAAATCCAGCCAGGCTTCCCGCACCTCTAGCGTGATCCTTGATGCCAGGTCGGCGCGCGACTCGGACAAGGCATCGGCTTTACGGATGATCGCAGCACTTGTATGGTTAGCCGTCCCACCATCGAAGAGTTTCCATTCCAGGCCAAGTTTTACCGACCAGATACCTTCGTGGGCCTGAAACTCGTTTTCCGTATGGTTATAGCCACCGCTTATCGCCGCCTGTGGACGCCGCACCGATCTTTCTGCGGCTGCTTGTGCTTGAAAGGCTTCCATCCGATGGGAAAGAATAGATATTGAAGGCCGTTGTTGTAGCGCACGGAGTGTCAAATCTTCCAGGTCATCATCCGGAAGGACAAGTTCGACTTCATCCGGGGCTGCCGCCTGGGTAAGCGGTCGACCTAAAATACGGTTGTATGCGGCTTGTGCCACATCAACGTCGTTGCATGCCTGTAAGGACTGGTGTTTCGCATCCGCTAACGCAACGCGCGCTGACAGTAACGCGTTTTTGTCGGTCAGACCCTGCTCAAACAAGTGCTCCGTATCTTCGGCATGAGCCTCCAGACTCATTACCTGGCTTTCGGCTACCGTGCGGGCGCGGTGTGTTCGAAGCACAGTTATGTATGCTTCAGCCACCCGCATCTTCAGATTCTGGATGGCTGTGGCGGTTTCACTCTGTGCCGCCTCAAGCTGGTGGTTGGCCGCATTGATGCCCTGGCTAATACGGCCACCGGTATATACGGGCACACTAACATTGGCGCCGTATGAGAGGCTCTCCTTTTCATCAGCCTGAAACTGCTCAACGGCGGGTAAATTGAGCTCGCTGATATCAACAATAGAGGGATCGCTCTTGGAGAGGTACCCAGCCTCCACGTTCAGCGTTGGCAGTCGGCGGGATTTCGCAGCATCCAGACGCGCTTCCTCCGAGGCAGCGGTAAGGTGGGCCGCTCTGAGACTATGATCAACTGCGAGAGCTGTTCTCCAGGCGTCCTCAAGCGATTCCGAATGACTCGTCGTCGATAACAGTAATGCCACCAGAATCACAAAACCTTTTGCTGTCCGTATGCCTTGCACCGACCTCTCCGTTTTCAGAAAAGAGGAATGGAGTAATTAATCAAACGTTCGTTAAGGTAACTCCTGAAAAGTGCCGCTGTCAATCGGCAGTTTTACTGAAAAGGGTGCGTTTGTTGAGGTGTGCACGTTTCGAAGCTTGAATACAGCGCGAGACGGTCCTGGGAGCCCGGATTAAATCAAATCGACGTCAATATGAATAGTCGGAACTGGTCGGAAGTGCCAGCCGGATTGCTGGAGCTCAATGACCACATTCGCTTTGCCGGTTCAACCGGTCGATGCAACACAGGCATTAAATCGCTCCGCCGGTGTTTGGTTCGAAGGACTACAACGGGTCGACACGGGCCGTTGGAGCCTGACACTTATTGTAAGATCGCGTCTGAACTACTAACGAATAAGCGAGTCCAGATGATCCGCCCACTTCTGTAACCACCGCCTACACTCTGCCTCGTACCGGTGCAAATCGTAGGTTCCCTCAATCCCTCTACGTGAATGCCCCAATACCGCTTCAGCCACTTCGTTAGGACATTGCAGGCGTGACAAGCCAGTCCTGACACTTCTGCGCAGATCATGAGGTGTCCAGGCCGGAAGATTTACCATGCTGTTGCTTTGTCTCATCCGCCAGGCCTGCTCGGTCAGTTGTTTTTGCTGGATTGGCAGCCGCGTTTTCTGGGATGGAAACAGATAGTCACCCGTGGTTAGACGAAGCGCTGTCAAGAATTCCACCGCCTGTCGTGGTAGCTGGACATAGCGCTCGACCTCTGTCTTGCTCTCCCTGATATGAAAGGTCTGCTTCTCCAGATCAATATCCTGCCAGGCCGCATTGCAGACCTCTCCGGTACGACACCCTGTCCAGAGGGTAAATCGAAGAACATTCTTCTGTGTTGCAGTGTAATCAGAGCCAGGCAGCCATTTCAGCAACGTCGCCAACTCGGTATCAGAGAGGACTCTTTTTCCTCGTTGATGGGTGAGTTTCACCTTGGCCTGTCTGAGGCTTGATTTGGCGAGAATTGCCGGATTTGCAAACTCATCTGAAAAATAGCCCAGACCAATCGCAAATTCGTAGGCGGCGGCAAGCTCTCTCAGCACATTTCCTGCTTGAACATTTGCCCCACGTTGAACAATTGCCATGATCATATCCACCACAGCCTTTCGCGTGACAGCATTTGCTGGCATCTCCCCCAACTTGGGAATAACATCGCCATAGAGGGTTCTGCGCGTCTCAGACTGACCTTTCGGTTTTCGTGCACCGGCGATTTTTCTTCCGCTTGGAGATTTCCGGTCTTCGATATATTGGGTTAGGTAGAGTTCCACGAGACTCTCAACTGTGAAGGACTTCTCAACCGACTCTACTTGTCCCTGTTCCAATTCCTGGGCTTGCTCCCGTTTCTGCCGTTTCTCCTCTTTGGCCTCAGTTGCCGGGCAGCGTTTCTGGCGGCGAATTTGTTTAAGTTCCTGGAGCTTCAATCTCGCTTCGGCCAGGGAGGTCTCCGGGAAGTTGCCGATTTTCACCTGAACGAGCTTTGAGGTGATCGGGCTGGTATAGCGATAGAAAAATGTCTTTACTCCGGTAGCCCCGC